>NZ_MUEZ01000060.1:0-449 GCF_001996015.1 Salinivibrio sp. ML198 | reverse complement strand
TTCAACCTATACAATCTGTGTGAACACTCGCAAAAATAGCGTCAGTAAGGAGGTGATCCAGCCCCAGGTTCCCCTAGGGCTACCTTGTTACGACTTCACCCCAGTCATGAACCACACCGTGGTAAACGCCCTCCCGAAGGTTAAGCTATCTACTTCTGGTGCAGCCCACTCCCATGGTGTGACGGGCGGTGTGTACAAGGCCCGGGAACGTATTCACCGTGGCATTCTGATCCACGATTACTAGCGATTCCGACTTCATGGAGTCGAGTTGCAGACTCCAATCCGGACTACGACAAACTTTAAGGGATTCGCTCCACTTCGCAGCTTCGCTGCCCTCTGTATCTGCCATTGTAGCACGTGTGTAGCCCTACTCGTAAGGGCCATGATGACTTGACGTCGTCCCCACCTTCCTCCGGTTTATCACCGGCAGTCTCCCTGGAGTTCCCACC
>NZ_MUEZ01000059.1:0-471 GCF_001996015.1 Salinivibrio sp. ML198 | reverse complement strand
CACCATTTCTCAGACGCGGGGCTATAGCTCAGCTGGGAGAGCGCTTGCATGGCATGCAAGAGGTCGGCGGTTCGATCCCGCCTAGCTCCACCAAGTCTGGAAGATGGGCGATTAGCTCAGTTGGGAGAGCACCTCCCTTACAAGGAGGGGGTCACTGGTTCGAGCCCGGTATCGCCCACCATTTTCTCTGCAAGAGAAAAGCACTACAACAAAATGGGGCTATAGCTCAGCTGGGAGAGCGCCTGCCTTGCACGCAGGAGGTCAGCAGTTCGATCCTGCTTAGCTCCACCATTTTACTCTTTGTTTTTACAGCAGTTGACGCCTGTTGCGATGAGTGCTGTCTGAAAGCAAAAAATAAAGTGGTTTATCGTATTGATAAATACACATGCTCTTTAACAATCTGGAAAGCTGACAAGTCATTCTTAAAGAATGACAGTAAAGTTCTCAATCAGTGACAGAAATGTCACTCAC
>NZ_MUEZ01000058.1:0-490 GCF_001996015.1 Salinivibrio sp. ML198 | reverse complement strand
CTCATCAACTTGCGTGTGCAATGACCCGGTTGGTGTATTTCTCCTTACGACAGCGACGAGTTAGGCCGCGTAGTCTTGATAATCCGTTTGATGGTGCAATAACGCCCACACAATGCGTGCATTTTTGGCTGCGAGAGCGACAATGGCGCGATTCATGCCACGTCGCTCAAGGACATTTCGCCCCCAAACACTGAGCCTATCTTGCTTATCGCCTAGGTTCGTGATGACGGCTCTCGCGCCATGCACTAAGAGTGTTCTGAGATATTTATCTCCTCGTTTACTAATACGACCTAATCGAGGCTTTCCTCCGGTTGAGTACTGTTTGGGCACTAATCCAAGCCAAGCAGCAAAATCTCTACCGGAATCAAACTGTTCACCTTTTCCGATAGTGGCGATAATCGCCGTTGCTGTTTGTGGGCCAATGCCGCGAACATTAAGAATACGCTGGGCATTAGGACTGGCCTTGGTAACCATATCGAAACACTGCTCG
>NZ_MUEZ01000057.1:0-490 GCF_001996015.1 Salinivibrio sp. ML198 | reverse complement strand
CGAGCAGTGTTTCGATATGGTTACCAAGGCCAGTCCTAATGCCCAGCGTATTCTTAATGTTCGCGGCATTGGCCCACAAACAGCAACGGCGATTATCGCTACTATCGGAAAAGGCGAGCAGTTTGATTCCGGTAGAGACTTTGCTGCTTGGCTTGGATTAGTGCCCAAACAGTACTCAACCGGAGGAAAGCCGCGATTGGGTCGTATTAGTAAACGAGGAGATAAATATCTCAGAACGCTCTTAGTGCATGGCGCGAGAGCCGTCATCACGAACCTAGGCGATAAGCAAGATAGGCTCAGTGTCTGGGGGCGAAATATCCTTGAGCGACGTGGCATGAATCGCGCCATTGTCGCTCTCGCAGCCAAAAATGCACGTATTGTGTGGGCGTTGTTGCACCATCAAACGGATTATCAAGACTACGCGGCCTAACTCGTCGCTGTCGTAAGGAGAAATACACCAACCGGGTCATTGCACACGCAAGTTGATGAG
>NZ_MUEZ01000056.1:0-494 GCF_001996015.1 Salinivibrio sp. ML198 | reverse complement strand
CCGAAGCTTCAATACTGCCGTTTCCGCTCGACTTGCATGTGTTAGGCCTGCCGCCAGCGTTCAATCTGAGCCATGATCAAACTCTTCAATTTAAGTTTTGGTGTTTGCTTTCCCAAAAGGAAAGACAAACGGCTCGATAAATACTGTTTTGTTCGTCTCTTGCGAGACAAACGAATTGACTGTGCCGAACAACTGTAAAAGTTGTCGTTTGGTCACTCAGTTCATCGAATAAATCTCTTTGTCTATTCTCAACGAGTGCCCACACAGATTGCATAGGTCAAATTGTTAAAGAGCGTTGACGTTGCGAAGCTGCGCTTCGCTTGGTCAGGGCTGCGTATCTTACGCGCCTTGCCGTTAAAGTCAAGAAGAAATTTTATCTTTTATTTTCAACCCGCCGGGTGAAATAAAACCTCTTTTTGACTCCCCTAACGCTTGGCGTTAAGTAGGCCGGCCATCTTAATCTTTTAAAAACTCACGTCAAGCGTTTATTTTTA
>NZ_MUEZ01000055.1:0-511 GCF_001996015.1 Salinivibrio sp. ML198 | reverse complement strand
CCGTCAGGTTGGTATTCCAAACATCATCGTGTTCATGAACAAATGTGACATGGTTGATGACGAAGAGCTGCTTGAGCTGGTTGAAATGGAAGTACGTGAGCTACTTTCAGAGTACGACTTCCCAGGTGACGACTGCCCAGTAATCCAAGGTTCAGCGCTAGGTGCCCTGAACGGTGAAGAGCAGTGGGAGCAGAAGATCGTTGAGCTATCTGAAGCGCTGGATTCTTACATCCCAGAGCCAGAGCGTGCGATCGACAAGCCGTTCATCCTGCCAATCGAAGACGTATTCTCAATCCAAGGCCGTGGTACTGTAGTCACTGGTCGTGTTGAGCAAGGCATCATCACTGTAGGTGACGACGTTGAAATCGTGGGCATGAAAGACACCGCGAAGACCACGTGTACTGGTGTTGAGATGTTCCGTAAGCTTCTAGACGAAGGCCGTGCGGGTGAGAACGTTGGTGTTCTTCTGCGTGGTACTAAGCGTGACGAAGTAGAGCGTGGTCAAGTACTG
>NZ_MUEZ01000054.1:0-511 GCF_001996015.1 Salinivibrio sp. ML198 | reverse complement strand
CCGTCAGGTTGGTATTCCAAACATCATCGTGTTCATGAACAAATGTGACATGGTTGATGACGAAGAGCTGCTTGAGCTGGTTGAAATGGAAGTACGTGAACTACTTTCAGAGTACGACTTCCCAGGTGACGACTGCCCAGTAATCCAAGGTTCAGCGCTGGGTGCCCTGAACGGTGAAGAGCAGTGGGAGCAAAAGATCGTTGAGCTATCTGAAGCGCTGGATTCTTACATCCCAGAGCCAGAGCGTGCGATCGACAAGCCGTTCATCCTGCCAATCGAAGACGTCTTCTCAATCCAAGGCCGTGGTACCGTAGTCACTGGTCGTGTTGAGCAAGGCATCATCACTGTGGGTGACGACGTTGAAATCGTGGGCATGAAAGACACCACCAAGACCACTTGTACGGGTGTTGAAATGTTCCGTAAGCTTCTAGACGAAGGCCGTGCGGGTGAGAACGTTGGTGTTCTTCTGCGTGGTACTAAGCGTGACGAAGTAGAGCGTGGTCAAGTACTG
>NZ_MUEZ01000053.1:0-535 GCF_001996015.1 Salinivibrio sp. ML198 | reverse complement strand
CACCCTCACTGCAAGCGATAACACACAGCAAGATATTGTTATCACCATTACCGGCACCGACGACTTACCTGAAGTCACCGGTAACTTTACCGGCTCAGTCACCGAAGGCAACGAAGGCGATGCGGTCACTGCCACCGGCACCATTGCGATCAGTGATGTTGATAGTGACGATAACCCGACCTTTGCCGATACCACAGAGAGCGGCACTTACGGTTCGCTAGAGCTGGTGAACGGTAATTGGACTTACACCCTCGATCAATCTGCCGTGCAGGATTTAGATGCCGGTGATGAGGTGACAGACACTATCACCCTCACCGCAAGCGATAACACGCAACAAGATATTGTTATCACCATTACCGGCACCGACGACTTACCTGAAGTCACCGGTAGCTTTACCGGCTCAGTGACCGAAGGTGACGTGGGCGATACCGCAGTAACTGCCACGGGCACCATCGCGATCAGTGATGTCGATAGTGACGACGCGCCAACCTTTGCCGACGTCACACAGGCAGGCACTTACGGCTCGTTGGAGCTA
>NZ_MUEZ01000052.1:0-547 GCF_001996015.1 Salinivibrio sp. ML198 | reverse complement strand
TGATATGGTGCGGAAGGAGAGACTTGAACTCTCACACCTTGCGGCGCCAGAACCTAAATCTGGTGCGTCTACCAATTCCGCCACTTCCGCAAATTTGTATGATAGATCGGCGGGCGGGCCGAGTATCAATTGTCTTGGTGCGGGGGGAGGGACTTGAACCCTCACGTCCTTTCGGACACTAGCACCTGAAGCTAGCGCGTCTACCAATTCCGCCACCGCCGCAAATCGGTGCGATTTACTGCGTTAGCAACAAATCGGAATAATGGTGGCTACGACGGGATTCGAACCTGTGACCCCATCATTATGAGTGATGTGCTCTAACCAACTGAGCTACGTAGCCAACCTAAAGTGGCTGGGGTACCAGGATTCGAACCTGGGAATGACGAGATCAAAACCCGTTGCCTTACCGCTTGGCGATACCCCAATTTTCATGCCGCTAAATGCCACATGTTTAAATAATGGTGCGGAAGGAGAGACTTGAACTCTCACACCTTGCGGCGCCAGAACCTAAATCTGGTGCGTCTACCAATTCCGCCACTTCCGCATT
>NZ_MUEZ01000051.1:0-648 GCF_001996015.1 Salinivibrio sp. ML198 | reverse complement strand
AGTTAAACGAAGACGACGCACCGGCGGACGAATCGGGCACGCCAGAAGTTAGCGGCGAGGAAGATGAAACGACTGACGAGGACGCTGACGACGAGCCGCAAGCCGAGTTAAGTGAAGACGATGCTCCAGCGGACGAGCCAGCTGAGCCAGAAGCTACTCGCGAGGCAGATGAAACGGCTGACGAGGACGCTGATGACGAGCCGCAAGCCGAGTTAAACGAAGACGACGCACCGGCGGACGAATCGGCCGCGCCAGAAGCGACTAGCGAGGCAGATGAAGCGGCTGACGAGGACACTGACGACGAGCCGCAAGCCGAGTTAAGTGAAGATGACGCACCGGCGGACGAATCGGCTGAGCCAGAAGCTACCGGCGAAGCAGATGAATCGTCAGCGCCTGACGGCGTTGACAACAATGATGCCTCTACGGATGACGGCGACAATCTCGATGACATTAGCGAAGAAGACTTACTTGATTTAACCAGCCTACCTGAGTACGACGAAGAAGCGGCATTGGCAGACGCTGAACCGGTTGACGAGCAAGAGCAAGCGGATTTAGATAGCGTGCCAGAGCCAGAGCCAGAGCCAGAGCCAGAGCCAGAGCCAGAGCCAGAGCCAGAGCCAGAGCCAGAGCCAGAGCCAGAGCCAGAGC
>NZ_MUEZ01000006.1:0-181246 GCF_001996015.1 Salinivibrio sp. ML198 | reverse complement strand
CACCTGACTCCATGCCGAACTCAGTAGTGAAACGAAGCAGCGCCGATGGTAGTGTGGGGTCTCCCCATGTGAGAGTAGGACATCGCCAGGCTTTGATTATAAATTGCGCCTATTGCTTGCGATTTTTGATAGATGCGATGCTCATGTATTGGCATACACTGTGCGTCTCGCTTCAAAACTCACTGCGCATAGCTCGCAATTTAAGCATCAAAGCAAATAGATGTAAGACTTTGATGAGAAAACACCAAGCCCTGACCTCACGGTCGGGGCTTTTTTGTGTTTGTCATTTTTGTACTGAGCTTTATGCTTTCCCTTCCTGCTAGCTTTTCTACCGTGCGTTTCTCTGATCTTCTTTTCCCTTCTGTCCGTAGTCTCTACGTCAGGAGGTGTGACTATGGTGACTGTATTTTACGACAGTATGTGTCCTTTATGCGTGAAAGAGATGCGTAAGCTGTCTCGCTGGGACACTGAGGGTGTTTTGCAGCTGGTCGATATTCATCAAGCCGATTTTTGTGATCGGTTTCCTCATGTCGATCCCAGCTCTGCAAATCGCATTCTGCACGCACAAGATTGCAGCGGGAAGATGGTGTATGGTTTAGATGCGACCTACATAGCTTGGCAAGCGGTAGGCAAAGGGCATTGGGTTAAGTGGTTACGTAGGCCTGGCATTGCCTGGTTTGCGGATAAAGCCTATTTGTTTTTCGCCCGCCATCGTTATCGAATATCTGCGTTGTTAACGGGCCAAGCCCGTTGCCAGCGGTGCCAACTTGAATAAGGATACTTATGTCCCTAAGCGTGTATGAAAGAGATGATATATTGGCCATGGAGAAGCGCTACCGTGCGGCGTTCGTCAATAGCTTGTCAGGTTTTAAATCGGCGAACCTACTGGGAACAAGTGATACGAGTCGGCAGACAAATCTATGCATTGTGAGTTCTGCGTTTCACTTAGGGGCAAACCCTGCGTTGATGGGGGTGATTATCCGCCCTGATACCGTCCCGCGAGATACGTTAGCAAATATCAGAGAAACAGGTGTTTATACTCTCAACCATGTTCAAAAAGAGATGGTTGTCGCGGCGCATCAAACATCAGCACGCTACCCACACGGCGTGTCTGAATTTGAGCAAGTGGGGTTGACTCCTTTATGGCGAGAGCGCATTAATGCGCCTTATGTTCAAGAGGCTGCTATACGTCTTGGTCTCATTCTTCGTGAAGAGCACACCATGGCGATCAATGGCACCCACCTGTTGGTGGGTGAGATCATTGAGGCGCATGTTCCAGATAGCTGTATCAGCCATGATGGTTTTGTCGATATTGAGCAAGCAGGCTCCGTCGCTTTGAGTGGCTTAGACAGCTACCATACCACTGATCGTGTTGGTCGTCTGAGCTACGCTAAGCCCGATAGCATGCCTGAATGGCTTGGTTAGCGATTACGTGCCATATAATGGGCATCGACAAACTCGCCATTGCGGAATGCAAACTGTTTGGCGGTGCCTTCAATTTCAAAGCCAAAGCGTTGATAGAGATGGATAGCCGCTGTGTTATCTGTGTATACGGTCAACTCGATCCGTGACATATTCAACCAGTTATCGGCTAAATCGATCGCTTTTTCCATTAGCGCGCTACCAATGCCGCGGCCTTGATAGGCATCATGAACGCCCATGCCAATATCTGCAACGTGGCGACGGCGAGGATTCGCGGCAATGACGAAGCTGAGATTACCGACCACTTTACCTTCCAGCTCGGCAACCAATGGGTATACGCCATCTGGCACGTTATTAAGCCGCTTTTCCCACATAGCGAGGCTTGGCATCGGCAACTGCAAGGTACCCGCTTGGGCGTTAGGTTGCGCGTAGATTTCACGTATCGCAGGAATATCGTCGACGTGGTATTGACGAATAATCAGAGACATAACACATCCTTGTGGTGAGCTTTCCTCTCTAATAAGCCATGGAAGCAAAAATAAATCAACAGCGTATATTAATTAAGTTACTGATTATTCACTCTAAATGTAGATCAAGCGGGGTTTTACTGGCCCGCCCGCCAATTTCTCGGGTCAGTCGGGGGACCAAATAGCCGGAAAGCTGGCCGATAATCTCCTGCATTAATGCGCGCGCTTCATCGTCCGAGACTAAAAAGTGGGCGGCGCCTTGAACTTTATCCAATACATGCAGGTAATAAGGCAAAACGCCAGCCTCAAAAAGTCGTTGGCTCAGTGCCACCAACGCATCCGCACTATCATTCACGCCTTTGAGAAGCACGCTTTGGTTGAGCAGCGTGATCCCCGCTTGTCGCAATGCGTGGAGTTTGTCGCTTAATTCGTCATCGATCTCATTGGCATGGTTGATGTGGGTGACCATTACCACTTGTAAACGCGAGCGCGATAAGCGCTCGGTCAGTGCGGAAGTGAGGCGCGCAGGGATCACTACGGGCAAGCGAGAGTGAATACGCAGCCGTTTAACATGCGTTATTTGCTCGATAGCACTGATGAGCCAATCGAGCTCCTCGTCTTTTGCCATCAGCGGATCACCACCAGATAAAATCACTTCGTCTATCTCTGCATGAGCGGCGATATAATCCAGCGCCCCTTGCCACACGCGTTTGCTGCCTTTGTTATCTTGATAAGGGAAATGGCGGCGGAAGCAATAACGGCAATTTATGGCACAGCCTCCCTTAACGATCAGCAACACACGGTTGTGGTACTTGTGTAACAAACCAGGAATCGCATTATCTTGCTCTTCCAGTGGGTCAGCGCTGAACCCGTCAACCTCAGTAAACTCGTCTGCCACTGGTAGCACTTGCTTAAGCAGCGGGTCATTAGGGTTGCCCTTTTCCATTCGGGCAACAAAACTACGTGGGACGCGCTGTGTAAACAAACGGCGCGCGGCAAAGCCGGCCTCCCACCCCTTTGGTGAAATTTCAAGCGTTTGCAGCAGTTCACTGGGATCTGTGATCGCCTCTGCGAGTTCTTTGATCCAGTTTCGCTCAACAGCAGGCTGGATTCGGGTTATGATGTGCGACATTTGTGAAAACTCGAAGATGTTAAGAGGATCAAGATGGCGTCTTTCAGCACTAATGAATTCCGCGGCGGTTTGAAAATTATGCTCGATAACGAGCCGTGTGTCATTACCGAAAATGAATTCGTAAAGCCAGGTAAAGGTCAGGCCTTTAACCGTGTCAAAATCCGTAAGTTGATCTCCGGTAAAGTACTAGAGAAAACATTTAAATCGGGTGACAGCGTTGAAGCGGCCGACGTGATTGAAGTCGATATGGATTACCTGTACACAGACGGTGAATTCTATCACTTCATGAACAATGAAACCTTTGAGCAAATTGCGTCTAATGAGAGCGCAGTGGGTGATAACGTCAAGTGGTTAGTCGAGAACAACACTTGTACGCTTACGCTGTGGAACGGCGACCCTATCGTGGTAACACCACCTAACTTCGTTGAACTAGAAGTGACGGAAACTGATCCTGGTTTGAAAGGTGATACGCAAGGAACGGGCGGTAAGCCAGCGACACTGAGCACAGGCGCTGTGGTTCGCGTGCCTTTGTTTATTCAAATCGGCGAAGTAATTAAGGTCGATACCCGAACGGGTGAGTACGTTGGACGGGTTAAATAACGATACCGCGAAAAAGCCCTGAGCTGATATAGGCCAGGGCTTTTTTATTATGACGGGCCGTCGGTGTTCGTTAAATGACAAGCACCAACAGCACGGCGGCAATGCTGACGGCAAAAGCGATGGCATAGCACACCACTTTGCCTGCTAACCCCACATGCAGCTTCAAATCATGCAGCCCGTGATGAATGCGGTGCATGGCGTGCCACATTGGTAGCGCCAGCGTGGCGAGGATAAGCAATTTGCCCAGCCAGTGATCAGCAAACATCATCACGCGGTCATAGCTCAATGCGGATGGGTCAATAACGCCAAGTGGGATGAGAACCCCCAGAATCAAGACAGTCACCGGGGTAAACATCGCGAACCAGGTCCCCCCGGCGCCAAATAAACTCCACCAAATGGGCTCATCGGAACGTTTGGGTTTGGGATCGATCATAACACCTCCTAAATGAGCACAAGAGCAATCAGTGAGATCACCGCGACCGCGGCCCATTGCGCACCAACCACCCATTTACCGTCGAGCAGTTTTCCTTTAATGCGAATCGGCATTACTTGCGGCATCATGCTAAAAAACGTGGTGGCATGAAACAGGCTGGCGACCAAGGCAACCAGGTTCAAGATAATCACAACCGGGTGGGCCATATAATCCAGCCAGCTTTGCCACGCTTGCGGTCCCTGAACCAAGCAAATTAACCCAGCTGTAAGACTAAGCGTAAAAAAGACCAAAGGCAGTACTGTTGCTTCTCGCACCATATAAAAGCGGTAGAACGGATGTTCGAGCCACCAAGTACGAGGCATGGGGCGTGTATAGGGTTTGCGATTACTCATCCTCTTACCTCCTGCCCATCTTTATTGGGATTAAACATGGCAATCACCATATCTTGGGTGGAAGCCACCTTGCCTTGGTTGACCGCACCCGCAGGATCAACACCTTTCGGGCAAACTTTTGAGCAGTAGCCGACGAAAGTACATCCCCATGCACCGTTATCACTATTAATCAGTGGCATGCGTTGGGCTTTCCCCTTGTCTCGACTGTCAAGGTTATAGCGGTGTGCCAGCGCGATCGCAGCAGGACCAAGAAAGTCGGGATTGAGACCAAACTGAGGACAGGCGGCGTAGCATAAGCCGCAGTTGATACAAGCGGCAAACTGTTTGTAGCGTGCCATTTGTTCAGGCGTTTGCGTGTTGGGCCCGTCTTCAGGGCGACGATCATTACCCAAGATATAGGGTTTTATCGCTTCAAGGCGCTCAATAAAGGGCGTCATATCGACAACGAGATCTTTTTCGATCGCAAAATTAGCCAAAGGCTCAATCACCACCCCTTTGGCGTAATCACGTAAAAACGCTTTGCAAGCGAGCTTGGGCACGCCATTGACCATCATCCCGCATGAGCCACAAATGGCCATGCGACACGACCAGCGATAAGAGAGCGACTTATCGAGGTTGTCTTTGATATACCCCAGCGCATCCAAGACCGACATGGTTTCATCGCCGGGTACAACGAAAGATTGCGAGTAAGGCGCATCATCCGTTGCCGGATCGTATCTGAGCACTGAGACCTGGTAGGTAGTTTGCGTCATGATGCGTGCTCCTCTTTTGAGTCAACATTGCCACCATTGGCGCGTTCTGCCGCATCACCATACAACCGCGCTTGTGGTTGTGACTTGGTGATTTTGACATCGCCATAATCAATGCGAGGACGGCCGTCAGGTTGGTAGAAGGCTAAGGTGTGCTTGAGATAGTTTTCATCGTCACGCTCGGTACAGCCCTCATCAAGGCGTTGGTGGGCCCCGCGAGACTCCTTACGCTGGATAGCAGAATGTGCCATGGCTTCGGCCACTTCCAAGCCATAGCCCACTTCAATGGCATAGAGTAGGTCAGTATTGAACACACTCCCTTGGTCTTGGATGGCAATATGCTGATAGCGTGCTTTGAGTTCCGCGATTTTATCAATGGTGGCTTGCATCAGATCTTCGCGACGATAAATACCGCAGCCCGCTTCCATTGTCTCGCCAAGCTCTTTGCGAATATCCGCCCAGTTTTCTTCGCCTTGATTGCTCAGCAACTGATCAATGCGCGCTTTGACGTTCTGAACTTGGGCATCAATCGCCGCTTGATTCCAATCTGTGAAGGCCGCTGCCCGTTTTGCTGCGCCTTCACCCGCCAAACGACCAAATACCGCCAATTCAGCGAGCGAGTTTGAGCCGAGTCGATTAGCGCCGTGCAAACCGACGGAGGAGCACTCACCAACCGCAAATAAGCCGTTAACGCGCGTTTCGGTTTGGGCATCCGTTTCAATGCCACCCATGGTGTAGTGCACCGTGGGACGAATTGGGATCGGCTCTTTGGCGGGGTCAACGTTGACATAGGCTTTGGCGAGCTCACAAATAAACGGCAGCCGTTCTTGAATATAGTCTTCGCCGAGGTGACGTAAATCGAGATGAACAACGTCACCGAGCGTGTGCTTGATGGTATTGCCTTTTTGCTGCTCATGCCAAAAGGCTTGTGAGACTTTATCGCGTGGGCCGAGCTCCATGTATTTGTTTTTCGGTTGACCGACGGGCGTTTCTGGCCCGAGTCCATAATCTTGCAGGTAGCGGTAGCCGTCTTTGTTGACAATAATGCCACCTTCGCCACGGCAGCCTTCGGTCATTAAGATCCCCGTACCAGGCAGTCCTGTGGGGTGATATTGGACAAATTCCATATCACGCAGCGGAATACCGTGGCGATAAGCCATGGCCATACCATCCCCGGTGACAATCCCACCATTGGTATTGCAGCTGTACACGCGTCCCGCACCGCCAGTGGCTAACACCACCGATTTGGCTTTAATACAAACCAGCTCGCCTTCCGCCATGTGCAAGGCAATCAAGCCTTGTACTTGCCCGTCATCGATAATCAAATCAATCACAAAGTATTCATCGAGACGCTGGATTTGTGGGTATTTGGTCGAGGTTTGAAACAGGGTATGGAGCATATGGAAGCCGGTTTTATCGGCAGCAAACCATGTACGCTCCACTTTCATACCGCCAAACCGACGAACATTGATACTGCCATCGTCTTTTCGACTCCAAGGGCAGCCCCATTGCTCGAGTTGTACCATTTCATGGGCACAATGTTTGACAAAGTAATCGACGACATCTTGTTCGCATAACCAGTCGCCACCGCTCACGGTATCGTTGAAGTGGTTGTCTAGGCTGTCTTCGTCCTTGATGACGGCAGCCGATCCACCTTCTGCGGCCACGGTGTGGGAGCGCATGGGGTAGACCTTAGACACCAGCGCAATATTAAGAGAAGGGTCAGCTTCAGCGGCCGCAATGGCCGTGCGCAGTCCAGCGCCACCAGCGCCGATAACTGCAATGTCTGTGGTGAGGGTCTGCACGTTCATCCTCCAGTGTAGGGAAAGCCAGTGCTTGGCTTGTTTATTGTTCTGCTGTCATGGTAGGCAATCTACGCATAGTAAAAATTGACTCAGTCGGGGAATTGCCGTGATTTTGCGGGCATGGGTGTTAAATTGCATAAAAGTGTGATGTTAGTCGTTAAGTGCCTGCCTCTCTTGTAAAAATGAGAAATACTCACCAAGAAAATGCGTCGTGTGACACATAGTTGCTGTGTGACAGCGGTGATGAGCACTTGTCATTCCAGGCGGCAGCGATAGACTGGCGCCATCAGAGAGCGCAAGGGTAAACGTATGAGTGAGAGGAATCGGTGGCAGCCAACGGCAAGCGTGTCACAACTAAAAAAGCGCGCTGCGATCATAGCCCGTATCCGTCAATTTTTTGCCGTCCGTGATGTATGGGAAGTGGATACCCCAGCACTGAGTCAAGCGGCGGTGACCGATGTGCACCTTCATAGCTTCACAACGTCTTTGGTTGGGCCGGGTTTTGCTGACGGCGTCGCCTTGCACCTCATGACCAGTCCAGAGTTCCATATGAAGCGGCTATTAGCCGCTGGAAGTGGGGCTATTTATCAAATCAGCAAAGCGTTTCGGAATGAAGAAGCGGGGCGCTACCATAACCCCGAGTTTACGATGTTGGAGTGGTATCAACCTGGCTATACCCACCATGACTTGATGGACGAAATGGATGCCTTGTTACAAGCGGTGCTGAGGTGCCAAGCCGCGACACGGATGAGCTATCAAACGGTCTTTGAATCTCTCACCGGACTGTGCCCTCTCACTGCGGAGATTGATCAGTTGCGTGCACTGGCTGCCACCAAAGGGCTCACCGATATCACTCAGGATGAAACCGACAAAGATACCTTGCTGCAGCTGCTTTTCTCCGTGATGGTGGAGCCGCATATTGGCCAGCAGGTGCCGGCCTTTATTTATGACTTTCCGGCATCGCAAGCCGCGTTGGCTAAAATCAGCGAAGCAGACACGCGTGTTGCGCATCGGTTTGAGGTATATTACCGAGGGGTTGAGCTGGCCAATGGCTTTTATGAATTGCAAGACGCCAACGAGCAGCGACAGCGGTTTGAGGCGGATAATGCGGCACGTGTGGCTCGCGGTCTACCACCACAACCTATCGATGAGCACTTGTTGTCAGCGCTGGAAAGTGGCCTACCTGATTGCGCAGGGGTTGCGCTAGGGATCGATCGCCTTGTGATGCTCGCGCTCGGTTGTGATCACATTGATGCGGTGACTGCGTTTCCTGTCTCACGCGCGTAGCGCCATAAGAAAAACGCCGCCTTGCGGCGGCGTCTGAAAGGGCATTCACCTAGACTTTAAATTTTGACAGATCTTGATGCATATCCCGCGCGGCTTGCGCCATACTTTCTCCCTGATCGCCGGTAGCACTGGCTTGCTGGTGGATCTCATAAGACAGATCTTTCACCGCTTGGGTATTGCGATTGATGTCGTCAGTGACCGCGCGCTGCTCCTCGGCGGCGCTGGCAATTTGAATCGCCATTTCTGAGATAGTACCAATGGCGCTGGTGATTTGATTCAGGCGCTCACTGGCCGCTTCGGCGCGATCCACACTGGAGGTGGCCATCTCGTTACTCTGAGTCATATCATCGACCGCGCGCTGCGTGGTGTGCTGCAGCGTCTCAATCATGTTGCGAATTTCTTCGGTGGAGTCATGGGTACGCTGGCTGAGCACACGCACTTCATCGGCGACCACCGCAAAACCGCGCCCTTGATCGCCTGCCCGCGCTGCCTCAATCGCCGCGTTTAGGGCAAGCAAGTTGGTTTGTTCTGCCACCCCTTGAATCGTCGCGATGATTTGGTTAATGCTCTGTGCATTTTCATCCAGCTCGCGGATCACATTAGTGGCTCGCTCCACTTGCTCGGCCAACTGAGTGATGGCATTGCGGTTATCGCCGACCACGCTCAACCCTTCTTGGCATGACTGCTCCGCTTGTTGCGCCGATGAGGCCGTATCTTCGGCGTGACTGGCGACCTCGTTGGCTGTGGTCGACATTTCGTGGATCGCAGTCGCGATCTGATCAACATCATTTTGCTGCTTATCAACTAGCTGACTGGATTGCAGGGCGTGGGTTCGGCACTCCTCAGCACTTTCTGACAACGTCATGCTTTGGTTCACTGCTTTACCCACCATTTGCTGGAGCTGAGCGAGGAAGGCATTGACGTATTCAGCCAATTCGCCAATTTCATCTTGGCGGGCGATGTTGATCCTTTGCGTCAGATCGCCTTCACCTGCAGAGAGCGTGCGCACGGCCCCTGTCAGCTCGCCTAATGGCTTTAGCAGTTGTTTGATTAACGCGCCGGCGACAAAGGCAATCACGATAAACAAAATCACTGAGGCGATCAGCACAAAGGTAATTTGCTCTGATACTGAGGCATAGGCTTGCGTCTTGTCTTCAACGATACCCAAGGTCCAATCGGTATTAGGTACTTCGATAGCCGCGAGTAGCTTTTCTTTGCCATTGAGCTCAAAGGTGGTGAGTTGGCGTTGTGCGCTTGCATTGGCCATAAATGTCGGGGTGAGCTCTTCATCCAGCTCAGTGAGGGGTTGGCGACTGAGATCTGTGTCGCGATACGCCACTAAGCGGTTGTCACCATCGACGAGAAAGGCAAAGCCATTACTGAGTTTCAAATTTAACACTTGCTCGACAATATCGGTGACGGTGACGTCGGCAGCCAGCACGCCTTGATATTGGCCATTGAAGGCCTTGGCGAGACTGACCACCAAACTGCCGTCGAAATCTTGATAGGGCTCGGTAATGATTAAGCCATTGGCGTCACTGGCGCTTTGATACCAAGGGCGAGTGCGCGGATCATAGTCGGCGGGCCAATCTTCGCTTTTATCACCGTAGGCGATACGGCCATCTTCAAAGCCGGCATATACGGAGAGAAAATGCCCCGCTCGCTTGGTGACAAGAAGCTCGCGATCCACATTAGCCTTATTGGCGATCAGTGATTCGTTTGCCAATAGCATATCGGCGCGCGTACTCAGCCAGCTATCGATAAACTGGACGGTGGCATCCCCGACATCATGCATTTGCTTGGTGATACTGCTGGTCGTCTCGCTTTGGAGTTGACGCACAGAAATGCTGGCAAGTACCGCACTGACCAAGGCCACGATAAAGGCAATCGCCACAATGATTTTTAGCTTAATGGTTGGCTTGGGCATAGACACATTTCCATCTGCTTGAAAAGTGTCACAAGTGTATACGCAACGTTTGCACTAAAGTTGGATCGATAAGACAAAATGCGGTCACAACAGCGGCAAAGCGCGAGAAGATGGATGAATCTGTGATCTTTCTGCCAGTGACAGTCTGCCTACCCAGGCAGGCAGACTGCAGTGGCTCAGGTTATACTTTGAATTTGGAGAGGTCGTTGTGCATTTCTTGCGCATCTTGCGCCATTTGCTCACCTTGCTCGCCCGTTTCATTGGATTTTTGGTGGATCTCTAACGATAGGTCACGCACCGCTTGGGTATTGCGGTTGATATCCTCGGTCACCGCACGTTGCTCTTCAGCTGCGCTGGCAATTTGTGCCGCCATCTCAGAAATGTCGCCAATTGCACGAGTGATTTCGTTGAGTTTCTCGCTCGCTGAGGCCGCGCGCTCGACACTTGAGGTCGCCATATCATTACTTTGGGTCATGCCATCCACCGCGCGTTGAGTGGTGTTTTGTAGCGTTTCAATCATGTTACGGATCTCTTCCGTGGAGTCATGAGTACGCTGACTCAATACACGCACTTCATCGGCGACGACAGCAAAGCCACGACCTTGTTCGCCGGCTCGGGCGGCCTCAATGGCGGCGTTAAGCGCGAGTAGGTTGGTTTGTTCAGCAATATCCTGAATGGTGGAGATGATTTGGTTGATGCTTTGTGAATTGGTATCCAACTCTCGAATCACATCCGTCGCTTGCTCCACTTGTTCCGCCAGTTGGGTAATGGCATCACGGTTGCTCTCCACCACCTCTAATCCATCACGGCAAGAGCTCTCCGCTTCTTGGGCAGAGCGAGCGGTTTGTTCAGCGTTACTCGCAACTTCGTTGGCGGTGGTCGACATCTCATGGATGGCGGTAGCAATTTGATCGACATCGCCCTGTTGCTGCCCCACCAAGCTACTGGACTGGTGAGCAAGATTGCGACATTGGTCTGCGCGATCCGATAAGGTGACACTCTGGGTGACGCTGCGGCCTATCATCGCTTGTAACTGCTCAAGGAACGCATTGACGTGCCCGGCTAGCTCACCGATTTCATCTTTACGGACAATATCAAGGCGCTGAGTCAGATCCCCACTGCCTTTTGACAGCGAGCTCACTGCCTGTGTCAGTTGGGTCAGGGGGGCTAACATCCGGTGGATAAGGGCGCCGGCAATCAATGCAATGATCACAAAGAGAATCACTGACGTGACCAAGGTGGACACAATCTGCTCTGAGACAGACGCAAACGCCAACTTTTTATCTTGTACCACGCCAAGGCTCCAGTCAGCGCCTTCAACGGGCGTCACGGCGAGCAGTTTTTCTCTTCCGTCACCGTCAAAGGTAATGCTCGCGAGTGCGTCACTGTTACGGGCCTTTTGGATAAAAGCGGGGGTGAGCTCATCGTCAACCTCGGTGAGCGCTTTGGTACTGAGCGCGGTATCCCGATAAGCGACGACATTGTTATTCCCGTCCACCAAAAAGGCGAAACCTTGGTTGGGTAACCGCACGTTGAGCACTTCTTGCACAATGGCGTCAACGGAGAGATCCGCCGCGATAACGCCCTCAAAGCGTTGATCGAACGATTTGGCAAAACTGATCACCATCCCGGCACCATTGGCATCGACATAAGGCGGTGTGATAATGAGCTCATTGGCGGCGTTGGCTTGTTTGTACCAAGGTCGAGTCCGCGGGTCATAATTGGCCGGCCAGCTTTCTGTTTTGTCACCATAAGCAATCGAGCCGTCTGCAAAGCCGGCGTAAACGGTGAGAAAGTTACCCTGGCGCTTGGTCAGCAATAATTCACGATCGACATTCTGCTGGGTCGCAATCAGTGGCACATTGGCGACTAGCATGTCACTGCGGATATCTAGCCACTCTTCGATAAAGTTGCTGGTGGAAAGACCGACATCGCGCATTTGCTCAGTGACGTTTTGCTGCGTCTCTTGTTCCAATTGGTTAACGGAAAACCATGCCTGTACTGCACTGACTAAGGCAACGACCAAAGCAACAGCAAGCAATATTTTGGTCTTGATGGTGAATTTCATTAAAGATCCCTCGTACTACCACGTTTTGATGACACTTTCTTATTGAGTATCTGCTTAATTGTAGAAAGCTTGAGTCAATGAGGGATAAAGAATTTTGCAAAAAGTGGGTTTATCCTCAACGCTCAGCTGGCTGTCTTACTCACATCATCAGTGTTATCCCATTTTTAGCGGATGAAAAATATCAATTTTCTCGTTCTGGGGCGAATCTATCGTTTTGTGTCTCAATCGTTAAACGATTGTCATGTGAGTAAGAGGACAGCGGTATAAACTAGGCCTAAGCCACTTATGCCTAAGATGATACCGACTTTGACCAAATCTTGACTGCTGATAAATCCGGTTGAATATGCTAGGGAATTGGGTGGCGTCGAGACCGGCAGTATCATCCCCAAGGAAGCGGAAAAAGCGACCACAATCAATAGCCCCTGCATACCGCCAATGCTTGCCAGTGCGGGCATGGAGGTCGCGATGGCCGCGGCTATCGGCATTAAGAGGTTAGCGGTGGCTGTGTTGGACATAAAGTTCGCCATCAGCCAGCAGATAATCGACAAGGTAACCAGCACCGTCATGGCGGTAAGCAGGCTGTAATCGACCGCATGAGCGAGCGCCGCGGCTAGGCCGGTTTGGTCGAGCGCGATCCCCATGGCAATCCCGCCAGCGACCAGCCACAACACATCCCAGTTAATTTGTTTGAGCTCTGGCTTACCAATAATGCCAGTGAGGGTAAAAATCGCCAGTGGGATCACCGCCACCACATAAGTATTCATGCCATGCAAACTGGTGGTGAGCCACAGTACGATCGTGAGGGCGAAGGTGATATAGACAGTGTAAGCCTGCCAGCTTTGTAAAAAACGGCCTTCTAAAGCGAGGTTCACGCGGGTTTGTTGACTCTGAAAGAGCCGTTGTAATAGCCACCAGGCGAAGGTGAGCTGAACGATCACGAAAGGCAGGCCCATCTGCATCCAACCCAGAAAAGAGACTTTATACTCCCCCGTTAAATACTGTAAGGCAATAGCGTTAGGTGGTGTGCCGATAGGTGTGGCAATGCCACCGGTATTCGCTGCCACGGGAATACAAAGCACGAGTGCCTTGACCAAAGGATCACCTTTGGGTAACACCGCGATAATTGGCGTTAATAGGGCCAGCATCATCACCGTGGTGGCAGTGTTTGACATAAACATCGAAAATACCGCGGTAATCAGCATCAGGCCAAGCATGATAAATTTAGGGTGGTGACCAAACGGCCTCAACAGCACACGTGCCAAATTGATGTCGAGTTCATATTTTGATGCGGCAATAGCCAGTGAAAACCCGCCCATAAACAGAATAATGATAGGGGACGAAAAGGCGCTGAGAATGTCGGTATAAGGAATTAAGTCTCCGCGAGGATGATGCAGTGTGATACCGCGAAACCAGTGTAAGCCTTTATCGGATATCATCACCAACTGCAGGGTAATGATCAGCAAAGAGGTTGAAAACACCGGCACAGGCTCAAGGACCCACAGCAAGGCCGCCATCAGAAATATCGCTAACAAACGGTGCTGAATGATAGTGAGGTTAGCAATGGGTAACCAATCGGTAGGGACTAACAGTAGTAACAGCGGTAAGCCGAGGGCGACCAGCAATTTGATAAAACGAGCATTAACCACAAATACGCTCCTTCGTCATGGATGGGCGAGCGCGTTCCGCCTTAGACGCGAAGAGTCGCGTGCGCCTTATTATCAGTAATGGAATATCCGTATCATACGGCGCTTTATCTTGGATTAACGGGAAAAATATCCTAATTTCGACACAAAAAAGGGGCATAAATGCCCCATATTTCACATTTTTCTCAGGTTTTTAGCGGGACGTTAGTGCTGGCGGTGTGCGTAAGCTTGCCCCAATTGTGTCGGCTCACCAGGTAAGACGGCGTCATCAAAGCGTACCGCCCCTTTCGGGAAGAGGTTAATCACGGTAGAGCCCAGTTTGAATCGGCCCATTTCCTCTCCTTGAGCAAAGTGCATCGCCTGCTCACCGTTGGTTGGATATTGCCAACGACGAATACTGCCACCGGTTGGCGGGGTCACCGTCCCGGCCCACGTGGTTTCGATACTGCCAACAATGGTGGCGCCGACCAATATTTGTGCCATGGGGCCAAACGCGGTATCAAAGACGCACACCACGCGCTCATTCCGCGCAAAGAGGTTTGGCACGTTTTCTGCCGTCAGTGGGTTCACTGAAAACAAATCGCCAGGAATATAAATCATCTCTCGCAACACACCGTCACACGGCATGTGAACGCGGTGATAGTCGCGAGGAGAAAGGTACAAGGTGGCGAATTCGCCTTGGTCAAATTGCGCCGCAAGCGTGTCATCTCCGCCCACTAACTCGGTCAGAGAGAAGCTATGGCCTTTGGCTTGAATCAAGCGGCCCTGTTCAATCGCGCCTGCTTGACTGACACAGGCGTCAGCCGGAAAGACCAGCGTTGCCTCGTCGCCATCGATGGGGCGCAGCGCCGGCTTCAACTCGCGAACGAAAAAATCATTAAAGGTGCGATAGTGGCTGGGATCGCTCACTTTTGCTTCGCTCATATCCACGTGATATTGCTTGATAAACCATTTGATCACAGCGGTGGTGAACCAACCCGCTTTCAAGTTAGCAAGTTTCCCCATCAATCGGGTCAACGCGTGTTTCGGCGTAAGGTATTGTAGGCCGACTTTCAAATCGTCTCGCACAGTGTAGTCCTAACCAATTATCGGGTTGTTGATGTCAGTGACGTGCCTTTTATTGGCGCGCAGTGTAGCGAATCTGTCAGTAAAGTGACAATCGCTCAGTGTTGCTTATTCCGCGAGAACTGACGGTTGTCTTTGGCTTCTTTCATGCTCTCAATGATGCGATGGTAGCTATCAAAACGTTCGACACTAATGTGTCCGTCTTCGACCGCTTGTCGCAGTAGGCAACCAGGATCATCGCCATGTTTGCAATCGCGGAACTTACAGCCACCTAAATAATCACGAAATTCGACAAAGCCATGAGCAATTTGTTCCGGTTCTAAATGCCATAAGCCAAACTCACGGACGCCGGGGGAATCAATCAGATCGCCGCCTTGATCAAAATGATACAAGCGTGCGGCGGTGGTGGTATGTTGACCAAGCCCTGAATTTTCCGATACCTGATGCGTATGCGCGTGCACATCGGGGAGTAGGGTATTGACCAAACTGGACTTCCCGACGCCGGACTGCCCAACAAAGACGCTCACATGCTGGTCTAGGTGTGTCATCAACGCTGACATGCCTTCGCCCGAGTCCGCACTGACCATCACGAGGGGATAACCAATATCTCGATAGATATCGAGTAGATCATCGACCATCTCATGGCCCTCTTCATCCAACAAATCGACTTTGTTGATCACAATCAGGGGCGCGATATCCAGTGCTTCACAGGCAATAAGGTAGCGGTCGATAATGTTGAGCGACAGCTCGGGCAAAATAGCGGCCACGATCACCACCTGATCAATGTTCGCCGCGACGGGCTTGACCCCATCGTAATAATCGGGGCGAGTGAGCACGGAGTCACGTTCATGCACCGCCTCCACAACGCCAGCAAAGCCATCGAGCGCTTCTTTACCGGGTCGCCATACTACACGGTCGCCAGTGACCAGACTATGGACAGTGCGACGAATATTGCATCTGTGTATCTTACCTGTGTCGGGATCTTCGATGTCAGCATGTTGTCCAAACCGCGTGATAACCCGCCCTTCCCGCGCGGATTCCAGTGCGGCATCTTCCCATTGCAGATCGGTATCTTTCTCTTTGATCCGGCGTTGTTGGTTGGATCTTACCCGTCGCAGTTGACCCTTCGTCAGTTTTTTCTTTTTTGCCACGTTGACTCTTATCGGTTAAGTTGGCTTTCATATCAAGCACAGTATGATACATGGTTTATCGATAAAAAAGGCAAGTTCAATGGCGTTCAGTGAAAACAATTTAATCTGGATTGATCTGGAAATGACGGGGCTGGATCCGGATACACATAAGATCATTGAGATCGCGACAATTGTCACCGATGCACAGTTGAATATTCTGGCTGAGGGGCCCGTCCTGGCGGTACATCAACCGCAAAGCGAGCTCGACAAAATGGATGATTGGTGCACGCGTACCCATAGCCAGTCTGGCTTAGTGGCGCGCGTACAACAGAGTGATATTGACGAGCAAACCGCCATTGAGCAGACCATCGCTTTCTTATCGCAATGGGTGCCGTCTGGCGCGTCACCGATTTGCGGTAATAGTGTGGGGCAAGATCGACGCTTCCTCTATCGCCACATGCCAGCGCTCGAGCGCTATTTTCATTACCGTACGGTGGATGTAAGTACGTTAAAAGAGCTGGTACGTCGATGGCAACCTGAGGTGTTGAATGATTTCTCTAAACAGGGAACCCATTTAGCGCTTGACGACATCCGAGAATCAATTGCAGAATTACGCTTCTATCGAGAGAGGATCTTAACGATCTGATGAGGCAGTCATCGATCTGATGCTCTTTTGAGCGATTAAAAGAAAAAACCAAAAAATTGCTCACCAGCACTTGCAACCCGGTTTTTTCTTCGTATAATTCGCAGCCCTAACGACGTGAATCGTCTGTTGAAAGCGACATTAGCTCAGCTGGTAGAGCGCAACCTTGCCAAGGTTGAGGTCACGAGTTCGAACCTCGTATGTCGCTCCAAATTAATATCGATCTGATGTTGATCAGGTCGATCTAAGCGACACTAGCTCAGCTGGTAGAGCGCAACCTTGCCAAGGTTGAGGTCACGAGTTCGAACCTCGTGTGTCGCTCCAAATTAAAATGCGATGTAATGCATCAGCAATGCGACATTAGCTCAGCTGGTAGAGCGCAACCTTGCCAAGGTTGAGGTCACGAGTTCGAACCTCGTATGTCGCTCCAAACAACAATTCGGAATAAGCGACACTAGCTCAGCTGGTAGAGCGCAACCTTGCCAAGGTTGAGGTCACGGGTTCGAACCCCGTGTGTCGCTCCAATCACTTGGTTAACCACCAGTGTGGCGTTTAAGATAGCGCCATCTTTAATGCTGTGAAGCATCATTTCTTACACAAATCCCATCTGTCCATGCTTTCTCTGAAAGCGCACGGTGGCGCGGTTTTTACCAATACTGCACAGACTTATCCACAGAGAAAGCGTTGTGGATAAACCAGTTAATGGATTTGTTGCTGTGTACGGTGCTGGTTATCTTATCATCAGGCACGGTATCTATGTTGCACATGTGAAATAAACGCAAACATACCTTAACTGCTTGTAAAATAAGAAAAATACATGGTTTTCTTTCAGGTTAGCTAACGCTTTTCCACAGTGTTATTCACTTACGTGATCTTGCTCGCTTAATGCACCATCAATGTGTTTAACTATCAAAAAGCGCACCATAAATGCGCATTGCGTGACGGTTTTCCACATTATGTGAATAGCGTCATCTTTCCGCTTGTAAGCCCCCGATTAAGCGTCACGAGGCAATCCTTTTTCTATGATGCGCACGAGACGACGCGTCCCTGTGGGTAATGGTTTGACATCAATACGCTGTCGTTTTTTCTCTTGTTCGCTGAGCGCCCAGTGAATATGTTCGTCAACCAGCTCGTCCTCACCGAGCCGCGCCTTGAGACTGTCGATGATCGCTTGATTGAAGGGGGCATTGCCCATGGCAATCGCTAGGTTGCGCCGCCATTTTTGGATCCCGATGCGACGTATCGCCGACCCCTGTGTGAGCGATAAGAAGGTCTCCTCATCCCAGTTGAACAGCGTGGTGAGTGGCTGTTGTTCGAGGCTGGGGCGACAATGAAAATCGGCCTCTAAGGTGATCTCGGCCTCACGGTTAAACGGACAAACCAGCTGGCAGTCATCGCAACCATAGATACGGTTACCGATGGCATGGCGAAATTCTAAGGGGATCACGCCATCATATTCGATAGTCAGGTAGGAAATGCAGCGGCGCGCGTCGACCACGCCTTCTGCGACGATTGCTTGAGTGGGGCAGCTTGTCATGCAGGCAACACATTTACCGCACTGATTCTCGACAGGGGTGTCGACGGGTAAAGGAAGATCCACCAATAACTCACCGAGAAAGAACCAGGATCCGGTTTCATCATTGAGGATCAGGGAGTGTTTGCCTGTCCAACCTAAGCCGGCTTTCTCCGCGAGCGGGCGCTCTAAAACAGGTGCAGAGTCGACAAAAGGACGATATCCGTATGGGCCCACTTCAGCCTCAATCTGTTGGCCCAGCTTTTTGAGTCGATTCCGAATCAGTTTATGGTAGTCACGTCCCAGCGAGTAACGACTCACATATCCTAAATCAGGGTTTGCCAGTGTTTGGGCAAAGCCCGCGTTAGGCGGCAAGTAGTTCATCCGCACACTGATCACGCGCACTGTGCCTGGCACCAGTTCGTCCGGTCGCGCACGCATCATCCCATGTCTGGCCATCCACGCCATCTCACCGTGATACCCGTTGTCGAGCCAGCGCTGTAATTGCGCTTCATGTTGCTTGAGATCAACATCCGTGATCCCCACTTGCTGGAAGCCTAGCGCTTGCCCCCATTGCTTGATACGTTGGGCAAGTTGGTCGAAATCAATGGATGCATCGGGCTTGGGTTGCGACATAGCGATAGATCCTGAGGCCTTGGGTGGTGCAGTACAATCAATGGAGGCACTTAATGGCGACAAGTTTACCACAGAGTTTCTATCGCGCAGAGCAAGTTCGTGAAGGCGAGCAAGCGGTCGCGCGTGCACTGTCGATTCCCATGTATCAGCTAATGCTACGTGCTGGGCAGTCAGTGTTTGACTGTATCAATCAACATTATCCCAATGCGGCACGACTATTAATCGTATGTGGTGCCGGTAACAATGCGGGTGATGGTTATGTGATTGCGCGGCTTGCCAAATCCGCGGGGTTAAGCGTTACCGTGTGGTCGCTAGTGACACCAAGCAAACTGGAGGGTGATGCGGCGACCGCTTGGCAAGAGTGGCAAGATTGTGGTGGTAGCTATGTTGAACACCCACCAACGATTAGCCAGTTCGATGTGGTGGTCGATGCTATCTTGGGTACCGGATTATCGCGTGCCGTGGAGGGGGAGTTTGCTCAGGCGATCAGCGCCATCAACCTCGCGGCGGTACCTGTGGTTGCGGTAGATATTCCCTCTGGGCTTTGTGCCAATAGTGGCTGTGTGAAAGGCGTGGCTATTGACGCCGATGTGACCGTCACCTTGATTGCGTTAAAGCAAGGATTGCTCACCGGCCAAGCGGTTGCCCATCGCGGTGAGTTAATGTTTGCAGGCCTGAATGTCGCGACAGCATTCTCGCGTCAGTCCACCCCTGCGGGTTACCTTGTTCGTGATGACTGGGTCGAGCCGCATTTACCTAAACGTTCACGTAGCGCACACAAGGGACAATTCGGTCGCGTCCTATGTTTAGGGGGCGACCAGGGCATGGCGGGCGCAGTGGCCTTGTCAGCGCAAGCGGCGTTAAGAACCGGTGCCGGGCTTGTCAAAGTGGTGACGCAAAAAGCGCATACCCTGATGCTGGTAACACGTCAGCCAGAACTGATGACGCAAGGGTGGGAGCCCGGCCAATCACTCAGTGAGACGTTGGCATGGGCAACACATTTGGTCATTGGCCCGGGACTCGGCCAGAGTGCGTGGTCGGATGCGTTGTGGACGATCGCCATGAGTGCCCGGACGCCCAAGGTGATTGATGCGGATGGCCTCAATAAGTTAGCGCGGCAGCCACAACATCGCGATGACTGGATCCTCACCCCACATCCCGGTGAGGCGGCGCGCTTATTAGGTTGTGAAACCAAAGAAGTGGAACTTGACCGCTTTGCTGCCGTCAAAGCGATACACACGCGTTATGGTGGCGTTGCCGTACTTAAAGGAGCGGGAACAATCGTATATGATGGCACAAATTATGCTGTTGCTAATGTCGGTAACCCTGGCATGGCGTCTGGGGGAATGGGCGATGTGCTGTCGGGTGTCATAGGCAGTCTTCTGGCGCAAGGCGTAGACTTATTTCCTGCCGCGGCTCTGGGGTGCTATCTTCATGGCAAAGCGGGTGATAAGGCGGCCGAGGCAGGTGAACGGGGGTTATTGGCCAGCGATCTATTCCCCTATTTGCAACAATTAGTAGATTAGCGCACGGGTGGCGGTAGCCATGCAAGGTGCGACGAATACCCATATAAAGATGAGATCCCTTTGTAGTATGACCCAGACTTTTACCACCTCATTGACTGATGCCGATCGCACTGTGGCGTTTGGTGCCGCGTTGGCGCGTGCATGTACGCAAAATACCACTTGTTACTTGCACGGTGATCTTGGCGCTGGCAAAACCACCTTCTGCCGCGGTTTTGTGCAAGCAATGGGACATACCGGGAATGTGAAAAGCCCCACCTATACGCTCGTGGAACCTTACCTATTGCCACCCTGGCACATATACCATTTTGACCTTTATCGGTTGGGCGATCCGGAAGAGCTGGAGTTTATGGGGATCCGTGATTATTTTAATGATCAGGCGCTTTGCTTGATTGAATGGCCGGAAAAAGGCCAAGGCTGGTTACCGCGCGCCGATCTAGACATTACTCTGCGCTATGACGGTGAGCAGCGTGAACTGGTTATTGACGCGAATACCCGCGTTGGGATCGCAATTATCGACCGTCTAGAATGGGAAGACTAGCATGATGTGGCAGCGGCTTTGCATCTTGATGATCGCCAGTTTGTTGAGTGCAACAAGTTGGGCCAATAAGATTGAAAATATTCGGGTATGGCCCGCCCCCAATGAGACACGGGTGGTGGTAGATCTTGAAGATAAACCGGATTTTAGCTATTTCTCACTGTCACGTCCCGATCGGCTGGTGGTTGATTTAAAGCAGAGCCAGCTGGCTACGCGCTTACCTAAGCCGGTCAAAGGCAGTGATATCTTGCGTAAAATCCGTAAGAGCAGTCCGCCCGAGGCATCGACGTATCGGTTAGTTTTTGAGTTAAAAGACGGTGCCAAGCCGCATATCTTCTCACTCGCCCCCGGGGGAGAATATGGCCACCGGCTGGTGGTTGATTTACCCCATCCTAAGAAAGTAGATAAAAATAAACCCGCGTTGTCTGTTGCTGAAAAGAAGCGACGTGAGACGGTGGCTGCATTGCCTTTTGGCACCGAGGATATCGTGGTGGCAATTGATGCCGGGCATGGCGGTAATGATCCCGGTGCGGTGGGGCCTAGCCGTAAATTTGAAAAATATGTCACGCTCTCTATCGCTAAGCAAACGGCGGCACGCATTAACGCTGTTCCTGGCATGCGTGCGGTTTTAACGCGTACGGGGGACTACTTTGTCGATTTGAACCGTCGGTCTGAAATTGCGCGTCAACACAAAGCCCACTTATTGGTCTCGGTGCACGCAGATGGTTTCCATAAACCACAACCTCGTGGCGCATCGGTATGGGTCCTTTCTCGTCGCCGTGCGAACAGTGAAATTGGTCGTTGGATAGAAAAACATGAAGAGCAATCTAACTTGTTGGGTGGGGGCTCTTTGCTGGCTCAGAATAATGAGGACGAATACTTAAGTCGTGCGGTATTGGACTTGCAGTTTAGTAACTCGCAAAAGGAAGGCTTTAATGTTGCGAAACGCGTCCTAAAGGAGCTCGGCAAAGTCACCAAATTACATAAATCGAGTCCAGAGCACGCCAGCCTCGCGGTATTAAAGTCACCAGACATACCGTCTTTGCTCGTCGAAGTTGGCTTTATCTCTAATCCACAAGAAGAACGCCTGCTATTTCAGCGGGATCATCAGCGCCGGCTCGCGGATGCGGTCTATCATGGTATTCGCAATTATTTTGAGCGCTTCCCGCCGGATGGCACCTTGTTTGCTGCGCGCAAAAACGGGGTAAAACACAAAGTCAGTGCCGGCCAGTCACTGTCGGTCATTGCCAAAAAATATAAGAGTTCCGTCGCCGCGATAAAATCGGCGAATGGATTAACCTCCAATACCTTGCGGGTTGGCCAAGTGTTATCGATCCCTAATGTTGATGTCGCTAAATTAGCAGGCAAGACCAGCAAAACGACGTCAACGCGTACGCTGACGCACACCGTGAGTCGCGGAGAGTTTCTTGGCAAAATTGCCGAGCATTATCAGGTCTCGGTGGCGACGCTGCGCCGCGCGAATAACCTGAAGTCTGACACGCTCTGGGTGGGGCAAAAGCTAAGCGTGCCGGGCGCGACATCGCCAGCGGTCAAACACAAAGTCAAACGCGGTGAATACCTTGGCAAAATTGCCAGCAATTACGGAGTGACCATTGAGAGCCTCCGCCGCGCCAATGAATTACGCTCTGATACGCTGGCGGTCGGGCAAACCTTGATCATCCCAGGAAGCTGATATGGCGATTGAGATTTTACCCGCGCGCCTTGCTAACCAGATTGCTGCTGGGGAGGTGGTCGAACGTCCCGCCTCGGTGGTGAAAGAGCTGGTCGAAAACAGCATTGATGCGGGGGCAACCCGTATTGATGTGGATATTGAAAAAGGGGGAAGCAAGCTGATCCGCGTGCGTGATAATGGGTGTGGGATCAGCAAAGCGGATCTGCAACTTGCCCTCAGTCGACACTCCACGTCTAAGATCCACAGCTTGGATGATCTTGAGGCGATCATGAGCCTCGGATTTCGCGGTGAGGCGCTAGCGAGTGTGAGCTCGGTATCACGTCTTACTATCACCTCGCGTCCTGCTGACCAGCAAGAAGCATGGTCGGCGTTTGCTGAGGGGCGAGAGATGGCGGTGAATGTAAAGCCCGCCGCCCACCCGGTTGGCTGTACCGTTGAAGTGGTGGACTTATTCTTTAACACCCCAGCGCGGCGCAAATTTTTACGCACTGAGAAAACCGAGTTTGGCCACATTGATGAGTTACTGCGACGCATTGCATTGAGCCGGTTTGATATCACCATCAACCTGCGCCATAACGGTACCCAAGTGCGCCAGTATCGACGTGTGCCAGAAAACGGCGATCCATTACGCCGCGTGAAGGCGATTTGTGGGCAAAAGTTTGTTGAGCATGCGTTGCGGATTGACCTGCATCATCACGACATGGCACTGACAGGCTGGATTTGCACACCAGAAGGTGCTCGTCAGCAAAATGATATGCAGCATTGCTTTGTTAATCAGCGCATGATGAAAGATAAGCTGATTAATCACGCGATTCGCCAAGGTTATGAACAAAGCCTTACACGGGATCAATACGCTGCTTTCGTACTGTATATTGATGTCGATCCGCATCAAGTGGATGTCAATGTGCACCCAGCGAAACATGAAGTCCGTTTTCATCAGGCGCGCTTGGTGCATGATTTTATCTATCAAGCCATTTATGACGGCTTACAACAAGCGTCGTTACCTGAAGACCACAGTGTGAACCCTGAGACGGGCGAAGTGAGAGAAGCGGTCACTTATCAGCCGCGTGCCTCTGCGACCGCCAACCCCAACCCTTACCAACAAGCGGTTGACGCGTTCCCTGATTACCCCGGTAAACGGCAGGAAGACGCAGCATCACCGGCTTCTTGGTCACGTGGTACAGCGTATAAGCACCACGCCGATGACGGCCCAACGCGTGGCCGACCTTCTCACGGTTCAGACTGGCCGGGGAGAGCGGATACTCCTTCTTGCTCACCCTCAAAGCAAGCGACGCAAGCGTATCAAGCATTGATGACCCCCCAACCGGATGCCGGGGCTGACCTAGGTGGTGCCACGCCAACGCGTGCGACGAGTTTGTCGCCATTCGACAGCGTCCCGGCAGCTCTTGATACCGTCTCAACAACCACGAGCACGGGCCAGCCTGGATTAGGGAAGGTGCTTTCAGTGGTTGAGCAGCACTATGTGCTGATGGCATGGGGTGAGAGATTATGGCTGGCCGATCATCACCGGTTAGAATGCTGGCGCCATCAAGGCGCGCTACAACCCGCTCTGGGTGAGGGGCTAGTCACGCAACCTCTATTGATCCCACAACGGTTATCTGCCTCTACAGAAGAGTGTCAGCGCGTGATCCAGTATCAGGCGTTACTTGGCCAGTTTGGTATTCATATTCGCCCTAAAGGGCAGCAATTAATGGTGATGTCAGTCTGTCAGCCACTAAGACAGCATAACTTACAGGCTTTTATCCCCGCGTTATTGGCGTTTTTAGCGCAATTAGATCCTGAGCAATCCCACATGGATCACAGCGCGAGTATGTGCTGTTGGCTGGCAAAGCAGTTGACAGTAGCATCGGATCCAGTCAGCCTTGCGCAAGCGGTACAAACCGTATCGGACGTTGAACAATATTGGCAGGGGGACGCGTTAGAAAAGGGCCGCCAGCGCTACTTTAAACGCATCGACCTGACCTCAGTGATAGAAGCACTACAGCATGACTAATCCGCTGCCTAAAGCGATTTTTTTGATGGGACCGACCGCGTCCGGGAAAACGGATCTGGCCATTGCGCTGCGCCAGACCTTGCCGGTAGAAATCATTAGTGTCGACTCGGCACTGATTTATCGCGGGATGGATATTGGCACCGCCAAGCCGACAGCGGAGGAATTAGCGCAAGCGCCGCATCGTCTAATCGACATTCGTGATCCGTCTCAAGCCTACTCGGCGGCAGATTTTCGTGAAGATGCGCTCACAGAAATGGCGACGATTGTCGCCGATGGTAAGATCCCACTGTTGGTGGGAGGCACCATGCTGTATTTTAAAGCATTGTTAGAAGGGCTATCGCCGTTGCCGAGTGCGGATCCTGATATCCGTGAGGGGTTAGAAAACGAGGCGCAACAGCATGGTTGGGAAGCATTACATGCTCAGTTATGCGAGGTTGATCTCGTGTCGGGCGCTCGGATCCACCCTAACGATCCGCAAAGAATCATGCGGGCGTTAGAAGTCTATCGGATCAGTGGGCAGACCCTAACAGCATTAACAGAAAAAAAAGGTGAACCTTTGCCGTATCAGGTACACCAATTTGCAATAGCGCCTCAGGATCGAGGCGAATTGCATCGCCGCATCGAGCTTCGTTTCGATAAAATGATCGACGCGGGGTTTGAAAAAGAGGTACGCACATTATACGAACGCGATGATCTGCATGTTGATCTGCCATCGATTCGTTGTGTCGGGTACCGTCAGATGTGGGACTATTTGGCCGGACGTTGCACCCATGATGAAGCCGTTTACCGTGGGATTTGCGCGACGCGCCAGTTAGCCAAGCGTCAAATAACCTGGCTAAGAGGCTGGGATAATGTGACTTGGCTTGATAGCGACACGCCGTCGCTGTCTTTACAAACGGTGACAAAAGCGTTGACGGCAGGGACGGAAACTTGATGTATACTGTCACTGACAAGGACGCTGCTTAACCGCGACAATTGACTACAATTACAAACAAATAAGGAAAAGAAATAATGGCTAAGGGGCAATCATTACAAGACCCATTCCTGAACGCGTTACGTCGTGAGCGCATTCCTGTTTCCATTTACCTAGTAAATGGTATTAAGTTGCAAGGCCAAATCGAATCGTTTGATCAGTTCGTGATCCTGCTAAAAAATACGGTTAATCAAATGGTGTACAAGCACGCGATTTCAACCGTTGTGCCGGCACGTGCTGTGAGCCACCACAACAATAATCAAGGGGCTGGTGAGCGTCCACAGGGCGAACGTCAGCAAGAAAAACCTGAGGAATAAAGCATTCTATTGCTAAGGAGTCTATCGCTTGTTTGACCGTTACGAGGCCGGTGAACAGGCTGTACTCGTTCATATAAACTTTACCCATGATGGCGAGTGGGATGATCTCAGCGAATTTCAAATGCTGGTGTCATCCTCGGGTGTCGATGCCTTGCAAGTTGTTGTCGGCAGCCGTCAGTCCCCTCATCCCAAATATTTTGTTGGCGAGGGAAAAGCCCAAGAAATAGCAGATACTGTGCAACAAGTCGGCGCGGACATTGTGATTTTTAATCACACTTTATCCGCGGCCCAAGAGCGCAACCTAGAGCAGCGATTTAAATGCCGAGTGTTAGACCGAACCGGATTGATCCTCGATATTTTTGCCCAGCGTGCGCGTACCCATGAGGGTAAGTTGCAAGTTGAGCTGGCTCAGTTACGCCACTTATCTACCCGGCTTGTGCGAGGCTGGACTCACCTTGAGCGTCAAAAAGGCGGGATTGGCTTGCGTGGCCCGGGTGAAACACAGTTAGAAACAGACCGTCGCTTAGTGCGTGATCGGGTGAAAGCGATTTTAAAGCGACTGGATAAGGTTGCGAAGCAGCGTGAGCAAGGGCGACGTGCGCGCGCGCGGGCGGAAGTGCCGACTGTGTCATTGGTCGGGTATACCAATGCGGGCAAATCGACCTTGTTTAATCGGATCACCGAAGCGGGGGTATATTCGGCCGATCAGCTGTTTGCCACCTTGGATCCGACATTGCGCCGTATTGAAGTGGACGACGTGGGTACCGCGATATTGGCGGATACCGTCGGCTTTATTCGTCACTTACCGCATGACTTAGTCGCGGCATTTAAAGCAACGCTTCAAGAAACGCAAGAAGCGAGCTTGCTACTACACGTGGTCGATGCCAGTGATGAACGCTTTGGTGACAACATTGAAGCGGTCAACAGTGTGTTGGATGAAATCGATGCGGCGGATGTGCCTCATCTTATCATTATGAACAAAATAGATAGTCTGGATCAGGCTGAGCCTCGTATTGAACGGGACGAAGAGGGCGTTCCGAAAGCAGTATGGGTGTCAGCGTTGTCTGGTCAAGGTATCGCGCTCATATTTGAAGCCCTTACCGAGCGTTTATCTGGCACCATGGTGCGGCATCAATTACGGCTGCCACCAAGTATGGCTGGGCGAATGCAAAGTAAATTTCACCAGATGCGATGCGTTATCAGTGAAGAGTACCAAGATGATGGGCATCTACTCGTCGATGTCAGGCTGCCGCAAACGGACTGGTATCGGTTAGAAAAAAGAGAAGGCAACCAACTCGGCGACTTTATCGTCAGTGATTAGGCTGCTAGAGTAAAAAATTATCGTCAGATCAATTTGATGGAGTGCGCGAATGGCGTGGAATGAGCCAGGAAACAATGGCGGTCCCGACAAAGACCCCTGGGGGAATCGTGGAGGCCGTAATCAAGGGCCACCGGATCTTGATGAATTGTTTAACAAACTAAGCCGCAAATTGGGCGGCTTAGGTGGCCGAAAAGGTAAAGGACCATCGTTCGGCGGTGGTATGGCAGGGCTAGGCGTTCTCGCGCTGATAGGTATCATTGTCTGGGGTATTTCCGGGTTCTATACCATTGGAGAAGCCCAGCGTGGTGTGGTGCTGCGGTTTGGTCAGTATGATCGTATCGTTCAACCGGGCCTGAACTGGAAGCCAACCTTTGTGGATACGGTCAGCACGGTGGATGTAGAGTCGATTCGTTCGCTCAATAGCTCTGGCCTGATGCTGACCAAAGATGAAAACGTCGTCAACGTGGAGATGGACGTTCAGTACCGCGTGATGGATCCACAGCAATATCTTTATAGCGTGACCAATGCAGATGACAGCTTGCGTCAAGCAACCGATTCAGCATTGCGTGCGGTCGTCGGTGACTCTTTGATGGACGACATCATCACTCGTGGCCGTCAAGAAGTGCGTGAGCGCACTCAGGTTGAGCTGAACGAAATCATCGACAAGTACGATATGGGCTTGTTGGTGGTGGATGTCAACTTCCAGTATGCGCGCCCACCGGAGCAGGTCAAAGACGCCTTTGATGATGCGATTGCAGCGCGAGAGGATGAGGCCCGCTTTATCCGTGAAGCCGAAGCGTATCGTAATGATGTGTTGCCGAAAGCAACGGGTCGTGCTGAAACGCTGAAAAAAGCGGCATTGGGTTACAAAGAGCGTACCGTTAACGAAGCAGAGGGTGAAGTCTCTCAATTTGAGAAACTCTTGCCTGAGTATCGTGATGCACCCCGTGTGACGCGTAACCGGCTATACATCCAGACCATGGAAGAAGTGTACAGCAATACGAGTAAGGTGATGGTGGATTCGCAAAGCGGAAACAGCAACCTCATGTATCTCCCACTGGATAAGCTAATGGGAGGCGCAGCCGTTGGCGCTAACCAGCGTAAAGAAACGTCGAGCAGCCAATATGGTATTGAGCTTGAGCAAAGCTCTCAGCCTCAACAGCAAGAGTCGGCGCCGCGTTCTGGTTCATCACGAGAAGGGAGATACTAAGCATGCGTAAGATGATGATCCCAGTTGTCGTCCTAGCGGCAGTGGTCTTTTTGATGTCGATCTTCGTGGTGAGTGAAGGTGAGCGTAGCATTGTGATCCGTTTTGGACGTGTACTTAAAGCGGATAACGACGTGGCGAAAATCTACCAGCCCGGTCTGCACTTCAAACTGCCGTTATTTGATCGCGTTAAGACCTTGGATGCGCGTATTCAAACCATGGATGATCGCGCTGACCGCTTTGTTACCGCGGAGAAAAAAGACGTTATTATCGACTCTTACGTCAAATGGCGTATTAAAGACTTTGGCCAGTATTATCTGTCCACAGGGGGCGGTAATAAATTGACGGCTGAATCTCTGTTGCAACGTCGTGTTGCCGATGGCCTGCGTGCCGAAATTGGTAACAAGACCATCAAAGAGATTGTGTCTGAAAAACGTGATCAAGTGATGAAAAGTGTCCTTGAGCGGGCGGCCAGCGAGGGCTCGCGTGATTTAGGGATTGAGTTGATTGACTTGCGTATCAAGCGTATCAACCTACCGAGTGAAATCAGTGAGTCGATTTATGCGCGTATGCGTGCTGAGCGTGAGGCCGTAGCCCGTCGCCATCGCGCACAGGGTCGCGAGCAAGCGGAAATCATTCGTGCGCAAGCGGAGCTCGAAGTGGCGACGATTTTGTCCAAAGCAGAACGTCAAGCGCGGATCACTCGTGGTGAAGCTGACGCAGAAGTGGCGAAGCTATTTGCCAGCGCTTTCAAAAAAGAGCCTGAGTTTTATAGCTTTGTTCGCTCGCTACAAGCGTATCGTAAGAGCTTTAACAGCAAGAGCGATATGCTCGTCGTGGATCCGAAGAGTGATTTCTTCAAATACATGAAGCAACCTGAAGCGATAGAAAAGTAAATCGTTAGATGGGTAGCGACGCATAAAAGACAAGGCTCTGGCCTTGTCTTTTTTTATGTCGTTATCCCCTATTTTCGACGTAGGAGGTAAGAATGACTAGCTTGTGGGGCGCGCTAGCGCTGGTATTAGTGGTTGAGGGGTTAGGGCCGATGTTACTGCCGAAACAGTGGCGACAGATGGTCATGGCTTTAGGTGAACAATCTGACACCCAGTTGCGGCGTATTGGTGGCTGCTTAGTGGTGATTGGGAGTGTGCTGGCTTACCAGCTTTTAACCTAGCATTCAGCCACCTGGCACCGAGCAGACAAGTGAAAATGTCAATACGGTTAAAAAATGACTGCAACCGAGTTTTTAAGGTGCTAGAATCCATTTTTAACTAGCTGCATATCGAAGAAGATGGGTAATAACGTAGTCGTTCTCGGCACCCAATGGGGTGACGAAGGTAAGGGAAAGATCGTTGATCTTTTGACTGAAGATGCAAAATACGTGGTTCGCTACCAAGGCGGTCACAACGCAGGTCATACTCTTGTCATTGACGGTGAAAAGACCGTCCTACACTTGATTCCTTCTGGTATCCTCCGCAACAACGTTAAATGCATTATCGGCAATGGTGTGGTGCTGTCCCCGGACGCCTTGCTGAAAGAAATGGGTGAGCTGGAAGCACGTGGCGTGCCTGTGCGTGAGCGCCTATTCCTGTCAGAAGCGTGTCCACTGATCCTGCCTTATCACATTGCGCTTGACGCAGCACGTGAGCAAGCACGCGGTAAGAAAGCTATCGGTACCACAGGCCGTGGTATTGGTCCTGCGTACGAAGACAAGGTCGCCCGTCGTGGCCTACGCGTTGGCGATTTGTTCGACAAAGAAGCCTTTGCTGAAAAGCTTAAAGAAGTGATGGAGTTCCATAACTTCCAGCTTGAGCATTTCTACAAAACCGAGCCAGTAAGCTACGAAGAGACCTTGGCGAAAGTCATGGAGCAAGCGGACATCCTCACCGGCATGGTGATGGACGTGACTCAAGAGCTGGATGATGCCCGCAAGCGTGGTGACAAAATCATGTTTGAAGGCGCGCAAGGCACTTTGCTTGATATCGACCACGGCACCTATCCGTATGTGACCTCCTCAAACACCACCGCCGGCGGTGTTGCAGCGGGCTCAGGCTTTGGTCCTCGTCATCTTGGCTATGTGTTGGGGATTGCTAAAGCTTACTGCACCCGTGTAGGGGCAGGCCCATTCCCAACTGAGCTGGATGATGAGATTGGCATGCACCTCGGTACCAAGGGCGCTGAATTCGGTGCCACCACTGGCCGTAAGCGTCGTTGTGGTTGGTTTGATGCGGTGGCCATGCGTCGTGCGGTACAGATTAACTCGGTATCAGGCTTCTGTTTAACCAAGCTTGACGTGATGGACGGCTTGGAAGAAATCAAAATTTGTACCGGTTACAAGATGGCAGATGGTTCAACCGTTGAGGTGTCTCCACTAGCAGCTGACGCGTATGAGAACATCGAGCCTATCTATGAAAGCATGCCGGGGTGGAGTGAAAACACCTTTGGGGTGAAGTCTCTGGATGAGCTTCCACAAGCTGCCCTGAACTACATCAAGCGTATCGAAGAGCTGACTGGTGTGCCTATCGATGTGGTCTCGACCGGTCCAGACCGTAACGAAACCATTATCAAAGTGCATCCTTTTAATAGTTAAGCACGTAAGACGGTTCGATACCAAAAGCCAGCGTTGATCGCTGGCTTTTTTCATATTTTGGCGTGGCGTTGGAAGCCAAATCGCGTGAAAGCGGAAAAAACTTGCCGCCTTTGCTAAAGTCAGTATGCAAGGTGCCGATACAAAAAAGCACACGGCGAGCGTGCGCGTTGCTGTTGGGTTTCTTGGTTGAATAGCGAGTAGGCATGAAGTTTCGAACGCTGATTTTTTCACTTTCTTTGACGACAGCGACGCTGACGACAGCAACGGCCCATGCGGACGTCGGGGCGGCTGTGCCTTTATACGAAGAAAGTGAGCTTATCACGCTGTTTGAAACCAACTCTCACCTTGAGCGCGTCAAACAAGACGAATGCCAGCTCGTACAAGATATTGAAGCCCGTGCCACCCGTGTGGGCTCCCCTGCCTATGAATTTTTATATGGCGATATGCTGGCGTGGGGTGTGTGTGTTGAGCAAGACGCGGATCTCGGTGTTTACTACATGAAGCAAGCGGCTCAGCAAGGGCTACCCGCCGCATTGGAGCAAATTGGTCGTTACTACGCCAATGGCACACTGGTGCAGCAAGATCAGCACCGTGCAATCCCTTATTTACGTGAAGCTGCCTCGCTGGGTGATACGCGTGCCCGGATCCAGCTGGCAGAGTTGCTGGTGGACGATGTCGGTTCGCCGCTTGATTATGAAGACGCTTACCGCTGGTTATATCAAACCATCACCGCGGATTCTCGCACCCGCAATCGTATCGCACAGTTACGTTCAGCACTTGAGGCGCGGATGCCGCAAAACATTATCGCCCGTGCTAAACGGCGCACCAGCTACTGGTAGCGGTCGGTCTTGTCAGTAGGCGACTTTGCGCGCAAAATCCGTTACACTCTCTATACACATCTGTTCCCAATCTGATTTGATATGGCCAATGCGCCATGCTCCTCTCGTTGCCTGCAAGCAAGGCGCTGAAACAAAACGTCAAACTGCGATCATCGCGGCGCAATAGCGACAGTTTACAGATATAATGAAATCAACATACGCCAATAGGAAAAGGTCTATGTCGCAAGACACAGGTTCGACAAATAATACCCCGAGCAGCCTCGCAGCCGATCCTCACCAGGCACGCGAAGCGGAGAAATACGAGAATCCGGTGCCCAGCCGCGAGCATTTGCTGGAAGTTATCCGCAGCTTCAAGGCACCAGTGAGTCGCGATAATCTGTTTTCACATCTGGGCCTAGCTGGTGATGAGCAGTATGAAGGGCTACGTCGACGCCTGCGCGCCATGGAGCGTGATGGACAATTGGTGTTTACCCGTCGTCAGTGCTACGCCTTACCTGAGCGGTTAGATTTGGTCAAAGGCACTGTCATCGGTCACCGAGACGGCTTTGGCTTTCTACGCCCAGAAGGCAAAGGCAATCACGATGATTGGATGCTGCCGCATCATCAAATGCGGAGCGTGATGCACGGTGATGTGATTTTGGCACAAGGTGTCGGCACCGATAAGCGTGGGCGCAAAGAAGCCCGTGTGGTTCGCGTGCTCGAAGCGCGCCAAGGCCAGATTGTAGGTCGTTACTTTGTGGAAGACGGTATGGGCTTTGTGGTGCCCGATGATAGCCGTCTTGGTCAAGATATTGTGATCGACAAGGAACAAACCCAAGGTGCGCGTATGGGCAATGTGGTGGTGGTCGAGATCATGCAGCGGCCAACCCGCCAAACCAATCCTGTCGGTAAGATTGTCGAAGTGCTGGGCGAGAACATGGCGCCGGGCATGGAAATCGAGATAGCACTGCGCACCCATGATATTCCCCATCAATGGCCGGATGCCGTGCTCAAGCAAGTCAACAACTTGAGTGAAGAGGTGCCAGAAAAAGCCAAAGAGGGGCGTGTCGATCTGCGTGATTTACCACTGGTGACCATCGATGGTGAAGATGCCCGCGACTTTGATGATGCGGTGTATTGTGAGCGTAAACGCTCTGGCGGCTGGCGCTTGTGGGTGGCGATTGCCGATGTCAGTTACTATGTGCGTCCTGACTCGGCGCTGGATAAAGAAGCGCAAAACCGCGGCAACTCGGTGTATTTCCCTAACCAAGTCGTGCCGATGTTGCCGGAAGTGCTTTCTAATGGCTTATGCTCGCTGAATCCGCAAGTCGACCGCCTGTGTATGGTGTGTGAGATGACGGTTTCAGAATCAGGGGCGTTATCTGGTTACAAACATTACGAAGCGGTGATGAACTCCCACGCGCGTCTGACCTATACCAAGGTGTCCCATATCTTGGAAGGCGACGAGGAGCTGCGTGAGCGCTACCGTTCTCTGGTCCCGCACTTAGAAACCTTACACGATATGTATAAGGTGCTGAGCGATGCACGTCAGCAACGTGGGGCGATTGAATTCGAGACGGTGGAAACGCAATTTATTTTCAACGCACAGCGTAAAATCGACCGCATTGTGCCGGTGGAGCGTAATGATGCACACAAGATCATCGAAGAGTGTATGATCCTGGCCAATGTCGCGTCTGCCCGTTTTGTGGAAAAACACAAAGAGCCGGCGCTTTATCGTGTCCACGAAGCGCCGGGCGAAGAGCGCCTCAGCGGCTTTAAAGATTTCTTAGGCGAGTTAGGCCTGAGTCTCAGCGGCGGCCTTGAGCCGACGCCGAAAGATTACGCGGCGCTGATGCATGTGGTGCATGGTCGTGCTGACAGTGAACTGATTCAAACCATGCTGCTACGCTCGATGAAGCAAGCGGTGTATCAAGCGGATAACCAAGGCCACTTCGGTTTGGCGCTCAAGCAATACGCGCACTTTACCTCTCCCATCCGTCGTTATCCGGATTTGCTTCTCCACCGAGCGCTTAAATACCTGATTGCCAAGCAAGCGGGTAAGAACCAAGACCGTTGGACCCCGACTGGTGGCTACCACTACTCGTTTGACGATATGGATGTGCTCGGCGAGCAGTGTTCGAAAACCGAACGCCGTGCCGATGATGCCACCCGAGATGTATCGGACTGGCTCAAATGTGAGTACATGCAAGATCACGTTGGTGATGAGCTGGAGGGCGTGATTGCTAATGTCACTGGCTTTGGTTTCTTTGTCCGCCTTAATGAGCTACATATCGATGGTTTAGTCCATATTTCCAACCTCGATAATGATTACTATCGCTTTGATATGGTAGGGCAACGCTTGGTGGGCGAAGGGTCTGGCCGTGTGTTCCGACTCGGCGATCAGGTGACAGTGAAAGTCTTGGCGGTGAACTTGGATGAGCGACAAATCGACTTTGAGCTGGTAGGCTCTGAACGCAAAGCTCGTCGCCCGGGTAAAACGGCTCGTGACAAACGTAAAAAAGGCCGAGCGGAGTCGAATAAAGACCCGCAAGCCCGTCGTGAGCGAACCTCGGTTCGCCAACAGCTTAAACGTGGTGCGGTGCCAAGTGTTGAAGAAGACAAGGCGCCTGCAGATAAAAACGGCAAAAAGCGTAAAGTGAAATCGCCTGCGGAAAAAGCGCGTAAGAAAAAGGCGAAGAAACAAAAAGCCAAAGCGGGTCAGAAAAAGAAGTAAACCATGAGTAATGAAGTAATTTACGGTATTCATGCCGTTAAAGCGATTTTAGCGACCGACCCTTCCCGCTTTATCGAAGTGATGGTGTTAAAAGGGCGCCAGGATGAACGTCTGGTACCTGTGCTAAATGAGATTGCGATGTTGGGGGTCAGCATCCAACAAGTGGGTCGCAAGGCCTTAGACGACAAAACCCAAGGTGCGTCGCACCAAGGGATAGTGGCACGTGTCAAAGCGGGCCGTCAGTACAACGAAAATGACTTGGAGGCGATTCTCACCAATACCGAGAACCCCTTGTTGCTGGTACTTGATGGTGTCACCGACCCCCACAACTTGGGGGCGTGCTTACGTACCGCGGATGCGGCGGGAGTCAGTGCGGTGATTGTCCCGAAAGACAAGTCCGCTCAGCTTAATGCCACGGCGCGAAAAGTGGCCTGTGGCGCCGCTGAAGTGGTGCCTTTGGTGCGCGTCACCAACTTAGCGCGAACCATGCGTGCGCTCAAAGAGCAGGGCGTGTGGTTTGTGGGCACCGCGGGTGAAGCCGATCATGATGTTTACGACACCAAATTGGTGGGGCCGCTCGCCTTAGTGATGGGCGCAGAAGGAGATGGTATGCGCCGTTTGACCCGTGAAACCTGTGATGAGCTGATCCGGATCCCAATGGCGGGCAGTGTGTCGAGCTTGAATGTGTCCGTGGCGACCGGCGTTTGCTTGTATGAAGCGGTGCGTCAGCGTCGTTAACTGCAGTGTCTCTTGTTCACCGTTGAAGAAAAACGCCCCAGCTTGGGGCGTTTTGTCATTTTGGGAAGTGAAAAACCGTTACAGCAATTGCCAGACTGCGGCGCTGCCGGGTTTGTCGCCTTGCGTCCACCACTTGGCTTGGTAGCGTTGGTTGTTATATTCAACTTCAGCGCCGCCGGAATAAGCGACGGTCGCTTGCCATTCACTGCTTTGGTTGGCTTGGCTATCCCCGACGCGTTCCCATGGGTCGCCTTGGTCTGGGCGCTGGCCTTTGGTCCACCACTTGGCGCGATACTCAACCCCTTGATACAGGACACGATCGCCGCCCACATACACAGTGTTTTCATCCCACGTTGGTAAGCCACTGGCCGGCGTCACGGTTACCGTGAATTGCGCTTGCGTGGTGTTGTCGCCATCGCTGACCTCGACCGTGACCACATAGTCGCGATTTTCTGTCACGGTGGGCGCGGTCAGCGTCACCTGATCACCGGTGCCAGAAACGGCCAGATCGCCGGATGCACGGTAGGTGTAGCTGAGTGTATCGCCATCTGGGTCGTTTGCCTCAATCGTCACGCTGGTTTGCTCACCGCTTTTCAGGCTAACAGGGACGATAGGTGCCACGGTAGGAGCTTGGTTTTCACCCGGTACCACCACCTTAATGATGGCGCTGGCCTCGGCATTGGCTTGGCCGTCTGACACCGTCACCGACAGGGAATAGTCGGTGCTGGTACTCACATCGGGAGCGGTCACTGTGACCGAATCCGTGTCGCTATTGGTCAGAGCCAACGCCGCATCGCCTTGCCAGCGATAGGTCAGGGCATCGCCATCCCGATCGCGCCCATTGGCAGCAATGGTTAACGACGCTCCGGGCGCCAGCGTATAGCTTTGCTGCGCAAGGGTGACGGTAGGAGCATTATTGACGGGTGGTTGACCATCCTGTGCTAATCCCTCGTGCATCGCATTGAGGATATCGCCATTGTCGGCATCGATTTCCCAAGCAAACAAACCGGCAAAGTTATGATTACGTACATACTGGCCTTTGGCTTTGACCGAGCGCTGGTTGTCATAAGTGACGAGCTTACCGTTGTCTGGGTTCCAAACATAAGCCGCTTCGGCTTGCTCATCATAGCCGGGTTGAAAACCATTGATGCCGTTCCCAGCACTGCCGAGCATGGACTTGACGATGCCTTTGTAGTCAATCACACCGGCTTCCCAAATACCGTCTGCGGTGCTGCCTTTGATCGGGCCATTTCCGGGTGCGGTCATCGGGTTGCTAGGATCGGTCGCATTTGCAGGGAAAACGCCTTCCCAGCCACGGCCGTACATCGCGGTGCCAATCACCATTTTTTCCGGTGGTACGCCGCTTTCTAGCAGTAATTGCACGCCATTATCGAGCGTGTAGGCAGGGCCTTTGCGGGGCTCGCCGTTATCATCGACGCCAGTACCATCACATTCATCGGCGCTCATATGGCTGCCGCAGTAAATGGCGGTTTGGTGACCGGTGACATTATTCCATGCGCCGAAAAAGTCGTAGGTCATGGCAAAGATATAATCCATGTACGGCGCGCTGGCGCTGTAATCGACGTTGGCGATTTTGTCATAACCAGCACCGACGGCCGAGGTGAGTTGGTACTCACGGCCGGTATCGGCTTCGAGCTCATCCAACATCGCGCGCAGCTCACGCATTAAGGCCGCGTAGGCTTGGCTGTCTTTATCTGGATTGCCTAAATCTGGATTGGCACCGCCACCGCCTGGGTATTCCCAGTCAATGTCGACCCCATCATAGAACTTCCAGGTTTGTAGGAACTCTTTCATCGAGGCAACAAAGACGTCACGGTTGGCTTTGTCGGTGAAATCATAGAAGGGGTCTGATAGGGTCCAGCCGCCCACAGATGGGAGAATTTTCAGATCCGGGTAGCGCTGCTTGAGCGCCATCATTTGCGCATAAGTGCCACCAATCGGATCTTTAGCTGGTGTGCCGGGCAGTTTTTTCTGAATCGCCGCCCAAGGATCGTGGATCACCACTTCATAGTCTTGTGAGCCTTGGCAGGCGAGCTCTAGTGCGCGCAAGCTGTTGCCATTTTCGATGTCGCCCAATGACTCATTGGGGCCACAAATGGGGATAAAGCCATATAAGATGTGGGTGAGATTCCCCGCGGGCACCTGACTGACATCGAAGTTACGACCATAAATGCCCCATTCGACAAAGTATGCCCCCACCACGGTATCAGGCTGTTTGGGGTAGTCATTGTTGTTCGGGTCTACATTCATCGGCAGTGGGTCAAGGTGCACGCCGTCGGTGTCTGCGATCACGATGGGTTTGGCGGCACTGGTCGCACACTGGCCATCCACGCCACCTTCACACAAGGCGAGTTTAAGCTGGTGGCGGCCTCCTTTGTCATAGGGGAAAGTGACAACGCCAGATTTGGTTCCTGCCGGTAAGGTGCCTTGATTAACGACTTGATCGTCAAAGTACACCTTGTAGCTATCACCGCCATCACCGGACCAGGCATTCCATTTAATTTCAATTTGGACTTCGTCCACGCGTTGCACCAGATCTTTGTACGATCCGCGGCCATATTCGTCGACTTCAACAAAAGAATAGTTTTGTGGCTTCCAGTCCAAACTTGGGGTTGAGGGGGCCGCCACGGCGTGGCTGGCACCCAGTGCCCCAGCAATCGCCAGAGAGAGTAGGGTCATTGGCTTCATGTTTGCTCCTTATTGTGTCACGCGTTGCCAAACAAGGGCAGCGCCGGGTTGCTCGTTTCGTGTCCACCATTTTGCTTGGTAGATGTTATCGCCGTAGCGCACGCGATCCTTGGCCACATAGACCTCAGAAGCGCGCCACGCGGGCAGGTCGCTGGTGGGTTCGTCGGTAGCCGGGATCACCGACAGGTTGAAGCTATAGCTATCGTGATGGCTAAAGACTTGGTTTTGCACCACGTCATCGGCATTAAACTGGATCTCATCGTTGCGCATCACCCCGATACGTAAGGGCTCGTTAGCTTGTTGTTCGATAAGGCTGGCCAGCGCGTGTGGCCAATCCGCCACATTTTGGTCCGTCAGAGTGAGTGTGACATCTACCACTTCTTGGCCTTGGCGGTTGTGCAAGCGGGCACGCACGCGATCGCCCAAAGCTGCCATTTGTGGATGTGGGACAAAGTAGCCCAGCTCGTGCCATTGGGCTGGCGCTGTCTGACTGGGGGTGATGGTGATGTCGGCACAGTTGTAGAAGCCTTCACCGGCCGGATCAATGCGTTGCCAACGGCTATAGAGAATGGCGTCACCTTGACGATCGGCGGGCAGGGTCACGGTCATCTCGTAATAACGGTTTCCGTCATCGCCGATCACAATGGGCAGGTCGCCAAAGGTGTCGATCTTCTCGAGATCATCCCACGTCAGCGCATCGGTCGCGCCGTTGTAATCTGGCTTGGTGAGATAAATTTCCCAAAAGCTTGGGTTATGAGGCGTGGTGGCGCGAAAGCGTACATCAATTTGGCCGTTGCCATCTGGGGTGACCTCGGTGCGTTGCCAATCCGGTGAGGGCAAACTGATCCCGGCTTTATTGGGATCGCCGGCACCACATAAGTTGCCATCGGTAACGGCCGCTTTCACCGCATCCATATTGCGATAATCCGCCACCAATTGCGCTGATTCGTGGTGTTGTACAAACGGGTAGTGCCCCGACTCTAAGAACGCAGCGCGACAGGCGGCATTGGGAATACGTGACCCATCTGAAGGCCACCAGTAGCCCCCTTGCTCATGGCAAATCGCTTGGCGCGCTTTGGGGCTGTCTAAATAGCCATGTGCCATCACCTGTGAACTGCTTGCGACCAACGCAAGGGCCACGGCGGTACGGCAGGAAAACTGTGTGAACGAAGACTTGAACATAACGACTCCTTAACGGGGGCACGCAGCCCCCGCATTCAAGACCAGAAATGGATTAGAGGCTGCAGACTTGGCGCCAAGCTTGACCACCGGGTGCCGCTTGGGTCCACCACTTGGCTTCCCATACCGCCTCTTGGTAGATAAGTTGGTCGCCACCGCTGGCATGGTTGCCCCCGTTAGGCCAGTTAGGGTAGGTACTCAGGCTGGCAACATCGACGCCGGGACACTGAGACTCTCCGCCACTTTGGCTGGTGCTACCGGGTAGCGCAGGCGGAAGGCTTGGATACTCCTGCTTCACCGCATAACGCTGGCCATCTTTTTCGATGGTGATATTGGTCGGGTTGGTGATCGGCATGTAATACATCACCTGAGCATCCAAGGTTTCACCGGGCTTAAAGCTTTGCTCAATGCCGCCCCATTCGTTAATCAGGGTGATGGCAAAGCGATGGTGCGTGGCATCAAACCCGCCGATGTTGTTGCCACTGGCGTTGCTGCTATCACGGACCACTTCCATGCGTAGCTTTTTCTGAGCGTTCCAGTCAGATTTAAAAATGGCCGAGGTAGACACGGGCACATCAAAGCTGATGGTGGCGCCCGATAAGTCCAGATCCGAGTGGTTGGTAAAGCGGAACGTGGGGCGAATAGGATAGTTGTCATCGCCCACTGGGAAGTTCAGCGCGTCAAAGGTGACATCCACTTGCTCGCTTGGCACTTGGAAGTTGGCATCGCCACGTTGCAGTGAGTAGTCGCTGCCAGCTTGGTTAAAGGTTTGGTACGCCAGCGAAGTCAGGGTATCGCCCATAAAGTAGGCTTGACGCTGATCATCATAGCGATAATCCCCCGCCAGCTCCCAGAACATCACCCCGCCTAGACCTTTATTGATCACGTAGTCGACTTTTTCGGCCATCGAGGTTTCGTCTTCCATCGACAGGAATACGCCTTTTTCCTCGTTCCAAACCCATGGCGCTTTGGCGATATCATCGTAATAAGCTTGATAGCTACCGGTGAGGCGATCGCTAGGATCTTGTTCAGGGTCGAGCCCGTACTTCGCGGCATAGGCCGGTAGTTTGCCGTCGAGCAGGTTTTTCACATGCCACAAAGGATTAGAGCCAGCAGGCACTTCGTTGCCGAGCTCGTCCACATCATGCCAAAGGTTATCTATCCCAACTGCACCGTTGCCGCATTTGTTTTTCTCACCGACACCGGTGCCGGCTGGGCACTCGCTTTGGTTTGGCAGTGGTGCGCGTCCCCAAAGGCCTTTATCGCCGCCTTGTACGTCTTTAAAGCCGCGGGTGTAATACGGGATACCGATATTGATACGGCCGGGTGACATACCGCCCATAAAATAGGTTGCTGCCCAGTCGGTATTTAAATAACCAATCCCCTCAAATTCAGGCGTTTGGTAGACATTCCACTGTTTAAGCTCTGAGTCTTCGCCGGTGTCATACAGTGGCGCTTGATGGCCAACATGATCATTCCATGCCCCATGTAGGTCATAGCTCATGATGTTGACGTAATCTAAGTATTGGGTGGTTTGGAAAGTTTCCATCCCGCGCAATAAGTAACCCGATGACGGTGCGGCGATGGTCAGCATATAGTGCTTGCCATCTTGTGCACTGGCTTTATCGAGCGCTTCACGTAGCGATTTCATCAGCACTTGGTAGGATTTATTCAAGTGCGCCCGACGTGGGTTAGAGTACTCGAAATCGTCCGGATGCCCCGAGTCTTTCATTGACGATGGGTATTCATAATCAATGTCTAGACCATCAAAGCCATACTGGCGCAAGAAGGCGACGGCACTGTCGGTGAAAGCCTTAATGCCTGCTTGGTTGACGCTGCCATCGGCATTGGTGGTCATGGTGTAGAAACCGCCACTGTCGATACGCTCGCCGTTTTCACCGAAGTAGCCCCCAGTTTCGGCCCAGCCACCCACGGAGATCAGCGTTTTCACGTCGGGGTGCTGCTTTTTATACTTGTTGAGCAAGTTAAAGTGGCCTTTGTACGGCAGGGTTGGATCCATCTCTGCGCCGGCCACGCCCGGCCAGGTCATCTGGGTCGCTGGATTATCGGGTGCATTGGGATCGCCGATAGACAATTGGTTGTCCGCGTTGACGTGAGCAAAGGCGTAGTTAATGTGGGTAATCTTTTCCCAAGGAATATCGCTGACTAAATAAGCGGGCTGGCCGTTGGCACCGTTTCGCCAGCTGGTGAAATAGCCGATAACACGGCGAGGGTGATCGGCGCCCATGTCTTCAAGGCCGTTCTCGTCATACACCGAACAATATGGCACGTCGACATCTGGGGTGGTGTATAAACCAGCCGGACGACAGGCATACTCATCGCCGCCGGTTTGGTCATCCCCCACTACCTGTTGCAATGTTTGGGTATCGGTCGCGCCTTTGTCGTCGGTCACGGTGAGACTAAACGTAAAGCGCCCCGTTTGTTCGGCTTGCCAGTCAATGGTGGTCGCTTCTGCTCCTTCATATAAGACAGTGTCGCCTTGTGAGAGCACGAATGAGGTCACTGTGCCATCCGTATCGGTCCCGGCGAGGGTGAAGGTGAGTGTGTCGCCAACCTCAACGGGTCCAGACGGAGAAACGGTTAAGGTTGCGGTAGGGGCTTGGTTGACGCTGCCCGCGCACTGACCGAGGATTTTCCATGCTTTCCACTCGCCAGATTGAGTCGCAGGATCGGCTTGCGTCCACCACCTTGCCTCATAGGCGGTATTGTCTGCTTTAACTTGATCCCCTTTGGTGTAGGTATTGCCATTCTGCCAACCGGGCAGTGGCTGGCAATCAACCGCAGCGTGCACGCTGGGGCTAGTTAACGCGAGCCCCGCCAAACCTAGCGCGACGGCACGTGATGGCGTCATTAGTTTCATATTTTGCTCCCAAAATTTTTGAAGCGAATTTCATCAATGTAGTTAGTGATTGATGCGTCTTTCCCTACGCTTTTTGCACTAAAAAACCGACTTTCAGGTCAAGTCTAGGCAACAAAGTGGTTATATTGGGCAATGAATGCCAAGAAATGGAGGCGAAGGTGTAATAATTTGAGCGCGGGTTCAGAAATTAATTATCAGTAAAAAAGAAGTGCATCAATAGCGTGATATCGGTTGAAAATTAAACAAACTTGACAGTTTGCAGGCTTGATTTCTTGATTTTTTTGCGATTTGTCATGCTTTTTCGGTCTATGTCACGGAGAATGTTATCAGTAGGTTGTTGTTTTGAGCGAATTAAGTGGTGCGCACATTCTATGTTGTAAAGGGGGAGGATAAGGCGCGTGTTCCGATAAGTAACGCAGCGAGGGCCTTTTGACGTTGTGGTGACACGGTGACAGAAAGATAAGCAGATAAAGAGAAAATCTGTTTGCTTATGGCGCTGCAATTCTGTACTATCTCGCGCCTGATTCTCGGTCTTTTACTTTTCGTTCCTTGCTTCCGCTGGACGACCGAGCCAATTGTGGAAGCTGATTAATCCGTAAGGAGCAACTCAATGCGTCATTACGAAATCGTATTCATGGTGCACCCTGATCAAAGCGAGCAAGTTGCTGGCATGATCGAGCGTTACACTGCGTCTATCAAAGATGCAGGCGGTCAAATCCACCGTCTAGAAGACTGGGGCCGTCGTCAACTGGCTTACCCAATCAACAAGCTGCACAAAGCACACTATGTTCTGATGAACGTAGAAGCTGAGCAGGCTGTGATTGACGAGCTGGAAAGCATGTTCCGCTTCAACGACGCGGTGATCCGTAACATGATCATGCGTACCAAAGACGCTATCACTGAGCCATCTGTCATGATGAAGGCTAAAGAAGAGCGTACCGCTAAGCGTGAAGAGCGCCCAGAAGCGAAACCAGAAGCAAAAGCTGAAGCGCAAGCTGAAGGCGAAAACGCAGCTGAGTAATTGCTGTGATGACCAATCGGTTGGAGCTTGCTGGTGTTATCAGTAAAGGTCCGGTCCGTCGCCAAAGTCCTGCAGGAATTCCGCACTGTCACTTTGTGTTAGAGCACCGTTCCACGCAGGTTGAAGCTGACCTACCTCGACAAGTGTTTTGTCGCTTATCTGTGGTAGCCAGTGGGCAAGTGTCAACACAACAAACGCAAAATTTAGTTTTAGGCAGCCATATCAAGGTAAGCGGGTTTCTCGCCTACCAAACCAGCCGACAAGGCGAGGGTAAATGGGTATTGCATGCCGACAACATCATAGACATTTAGATCAGGAGATAAGCCCATGGCACGTTTCTTCCGTCGTCGTAAATTCTGCCGTTTCACTGCAGAAGGCGTTACAGAGATCGACTACAAAGATGTAGCGACTCTAAAAAATTACATTACCGAATCAGGTAAAATCGTACCTAGCCGTATCACTGGTACTCGTGCTAAGTATCAGCGTCAACTGGCTCGTGCTATTAAGCGCGCTCGTTACCTGGCCCTGCTGCCGTACACTGACAAGCATCAGTAATCGGAACTGTCCAAGTTAGAGAGGATTGAAGAATGCAAGTTATTCTACTTGATAAAATCGGTAACCTGGGTGGCCTAGGTGATCAGGTAACTGTTAAATCTGGTTATGCGCGTAACTTCCTTATCCCTCAGGGTAAAGCAGTTATGGCAACCAAAGCCAACATCGAACACTTTGAAGCGCGTCGTGCTGAGCTAGAAGCGAAAGTTGCTGAGCAACTGGCAGCCGCTCAAGCGCGTGCAGAAAAAGTTGAAGCACTAGAAGCGGTTGAAATCGCGTCTAAAGCGGGTGATGAAGGTAAACTATTTGGTTCTATCGGTACCCGTGACATCGCTGATGCTGTGACTGCAGCAGGCGTTGAAATTGCGAAAAACGAAGTGCGTCTACCAGAGGGCGCATTGCGTCACACTGGTGAGTACGAAATCAGCGTACAGCTGCACTATGACGTGTTCGCAACCGTAAAAGTAAACGTTGTTGCTGCGTAATCGCGCATCAAAACGTTGATAAAAAGCCAGCCCTCGGGCTGGTTTTTTTATAGCCACTGATAGCGAAGGCCGACGGTTAGCACGCTGTCGTGGTGCTTCAATCCTGGAGGCACATCCGTCATATAGTTGTGTTTGCTGGTTATTTTTATCGAAAGCTTTTCGGTAATGGTAGAAGCCAGAGTGACGGCACCTTCCACGCTGGTATTACTGGCGCCCGAGATTACAATGCTTCTCCCCTCTAAGCTGACACTGTCGACCAGTTGCCACTCTCCTTTAGCCTGTGCACGAATCACCGGCTCGCGAACCGAGTAAGGCATGATGAGATCGCCATCGTCGATTTCATCAAGATTGGGACGCTGGTAGCGATACCCTGGCCCCACTTCCGTGCTGAGTTGGAAGGTGTCACTTTGCCACCATTGGTGGCCAAGCCCTGTGGCCAACATAAAGTCATCGTAATAGGGACCGTAGCGATCAGCGACATAGGTAGCGTTCAGTAAGACATAGCTGCGCGCGCTAATACCACGGTTTGCTTGGGCTTCTAATTCTGTTTTACGTTTATCTTCCTCGCCATCTTTTTCCACTTGTAGCACGCTCGCGCTGGCTTGATAACGTGTTTGTTCGCCATCATATTGGCCATTCACTTCCCCGTTGACTGTTTGTGAATCGGCATTGCCGCTTAACTGTTGCAGTCCTAACGACAAATCACTTTGCCAAGGGGATGACGTGGTCTCCGTGGCGTGGCTAAAAGGGGTATATAATGTGGACATCACAAGGAAGAGGGACGGCACTTTCATCGTGAATCACCTGTTGACAATATAGCGCCTTATCCTAGGTGTCCTGGCCTCCTAGGCGGTCAAATTTAAGTTAAAATCTCGGGGACTTATTCAGCGTTTGGAAAAAAATGCTGCATGGGGCAGCGTCCTGCGAGGACAGCGGGTATAATGACCCCCAGTAGCAATAGGTGAGTTTTTATGGCAGACAATCGTAAACCCGCAAAAGATCAGCAAGTCGCTAACCTCAAAGTGCCCCCACACTCTATCGAAGCCGAGCAGTCTGTGTTGGGTGGTTTGATGTTGGATAACGAACGTTGGGACGCGGTTGCGGAAAAAGTGGTCGGCCATGACTTTTATAGTCGTCCGCACCGATTGATTTATGAGTCCACCAAGTCTTTGCTTGATGAAGGCAAGCCGCTTGACTTAATCACCTTATCTGAACACCTAGAAAAAACCGGTCATTTGGATGATGTGGGCGGCTTTGCTTATCTGGCTGAATTGGCTAAAAATACGCCAAGTGCGGCGAATATTGTCGCTTATGCGGATATTGTCCGCGAACGAGCCATGGTTCGTAACCTGATCGGGGTAGCCAATGAAATTGCGGATGCCGGCTATGACACCCAAGGGCGCACGTCAGAAGATCTGCTCGATATGGCGGAGAGCAAGGTGTTTGCGATTGCTGAGTCACGAACCAGTGAGACCGAAGGGCCGCAACATATCGACTCGGTGCTCAGTAAAACCCTTGAGCGTATCGAAGAGCTTTTCAAAACCCCACAAGATGGGGTCACGGGCGTATCGACCGGCTTTACTGATCTGAACAAGAAAACGGCAGGTTTGCAGCCTTCTGATCTTGTGATCGTGGCGGCTCGTCCTTCAATGGGTAAAACCACCTTTGCGATGAACCTGTGTGAAAACGCGGCGATGGATCAAGAAAAGCCGGTACTCATTTTCTCGCTCGAAATGCCAGCTGAACAGCTGATGATGCGTATGCTGGCCTCGCTCTCACGGGTTGACCAAACCAAGATCCGTACCGGTCAGCTTGATGATGAAGACTGGGCGCGTATCTCGTCATCGATGGGGATCTTAATGCAGAAAAAGAACATGTACATCGATGACAGCTCCGGCCTAACGCCGACGGATGTGCGTTCACGCGCGCGCCGTGTTGCCCGTGAGCATGGTGGGGTGAGCATGATCATGGTCGACTATCTGCAGCTAATGCGTGTTCCTGGCTTGCAAGAGAATCGAACCCTTGAGATTGCCGAGATCTCCCGCTCCCTCAAAGCGCTCGCGAAAGAGCTGAATGTGCCTGTGGTGGCGCTATCACAGCTTAACCGTTCGTTGGAGCAACGGGCCGACAAACGCCCGGTTAACTCGGACTTGCGTGAATCGGGTGCCATTGAGCAGGATGCTGACTTGATCATGTTTATTTACCGCGACGAAGTCTATAACCCGGAAAGTGCGATGAAAGGGATTGCAGAAATCCTGATTGGTAAACAGCGTAACGGCCCGATTGGCTCGGTACGACTGACTTTCCAAGGGCAGTATTCGCGATTTGATAATTATGCAGGGCCGGCGTTTGATGACGAGTAATCCTTTTATCATGACGAATGCGGCCAAAGCCGTTATCGATCCGGAGGCGATGATACACAACATCCAGGTGATGCGTCGCCAAGCGCCCAATAGCAAAGTGATGACAGTGGTTAAATCGGATGGTTACGGCCATGGTTTGGTCTCAGTGGCCTCCACACTTGCGCCTTATAGCGATGCTTTTGGGGTGGCACGGATTGAAGAAGCACTGACGTTACGACAGGCCGGTATACGCTGGCCTATTGTTTTGTTGGAAGGTTTTTATGAAGCCGACGAGCTGCCGCTATTGGTTGAACACCAACTGACCGCCACGGTGCACTGTGATGAGCAAGTCACCATGCTGACTAACGCGGCACTGAGTGAGCCTTTACCCGTGTGGTTAAAGGTCGACTCAGGGATGCATCGCTTGGGCTTCGAGCCGGACCAAGTACCAGACGCGCTCTCTGCCCTGACAGCGTGTGACAATGTGGCGCCAGACATCGGCTTTCTCAGTCATTTTGGTTGTGCCGATGAAATGGATAACCCCATTACGCAAGCGCAAATAGACACCTTCACACAGGTGACAGAAGGACTGCCTGGTGAACGCTCACTGGCGGCGTCGTCGGGAACCTTGTTTTGGCCGCAAAGTCACTTTGATTGGGTGCGACCCGGCATTTGCCTATATGGTATTTCGTCGCGGATTGAACTGACGGGTGAACAGCTGGGCTTAAAACCGGCGATGCGCTTAACCTCAAGGGTGATGGCCGTTCGCAAGCTAAAAGCCGGTGAGCCGGTAGGGTATGGCGCGCGCTGGCGTAGCGAGCGCGATACGCTGATTGGTGTGATAGCCATCGGTTATGGTGATGGCTACCCACGACTGGCGCCCGATGGCACCCCTGTTTGGTTGAATGGCCGCGAAGTGCCACTTGCTGGGCGGGTATCGATGGATATGATCACGGTCGATTTAGGGCCAGATGCCACTGACAAAGTGGGGGATGAGGCGGTGTTATGGGGGCCTGAGCTTCCCGTCGAGCGCATTGCCCGCTTGGTCGATACCATCGGCTATGAGCTCGTGTGCCAAGTGACCGGCCGAGTGCCGCGCCAATACCTGACCACCACCTCCGAGCGGCGTGCGGTGGGTTAGGCCCCGCCCCCTTATCTAAACGCATGCTGGCCAGCGAGACTAGACGTTGGCTTGTGGTGCGCCTTGCAGGGTCACTACCAAGGTACGCATGCCGCCCTCATCGCGATGCTCGCCCAGATAAATCCCTTGCCACGTGCCTAAATTCAGCCGACCTTGGCTGATGGGCACCGTGACGCTTGCACCTAACAATGACGCTTTGATATGCGCTGGCATGTCATCGTCCCCTTCGTAGGTGTGGCGATAATAAGGCGCTCGCTCAGGCACTGAGTGATTAAAGTGCGCCTCCATATCTTGGCGCACGGTCGGGTCGGCGTTTTCATTGAGGGTTAAGCTCGCCGAGGTGTGCTTGATAAACACTTGCACTATACCCACATCCATGTCGCCCAACATGGGGAGCGCGTGCACGATCTCGTCGGTGATCAGGTGAAACCCGCGCGGCCGAGCACGCAGACGAATCTCAGTTTGATACCACATAAGCAATCCTTGTTGTGATCTTTATCGTATGCTGTTGGCTCACAGGCGATCCAACTATTCTATGATTGATCGCAACCTACTCACAGCGATTAGATGTGAGAATCGAGCCATGATTATGTAATATTACACCAATGACCGCTGCGTACAGCGTGGTGGTGCTGACGTTATACAGGATCCTTGCCTGCTGTGATACCCACAGCAGCACTCACAACGCGATTTGGATGACATGATGCTAAAGACAACGAATCCCACTCAGACCGTGGCGTGGCAATCACTGACCGCCCATTTTGAAGAAGCGCAGGACTACACACTGGCTGATCTGTTTGCTGATAACCCAGAGCGATTTGCCCACTTCTCAACGCAATTCGAAGACAGCATTCTGTTGGATTATTCCAAAAACTTGATCAGCGAAGAAACGCTGACCAAGTTATTGGCACTCGCCGACGAAACCGGGGTGGCTGAAGCGATTGAGTCAATGTTTAGCGGTGAGAAAATCAACCGTACAGAAGATCGCGCGGTTCTCCACACAGCACTACGTAATCGTAGCAACACGCCTGTGATGGTTGACGGCGAAGATGTGATGCCTAAGGTTAATGCGGTACTGACGCAGATGCAGTCTTTTTCCGAGCGCGTGATCAGTGGCGAATGGAAAGGTTATACTGGTAAAGCGATCACCGATGTGGTGAATATTGGTATCGGTGGATCAGACTTGGGTCCTTATATGGTCACTGAAGCGTTGGCGCCGTATAAGAATCACCTTAACCTGCACTTTGTCTCTAATGTCGACGGCACCCATATGGCTGAGACGTTAAAAGATCTTAACCCGGAAACCACCTTGTTCTTGGTGGCGTCAAAAACCTTTACCACCCAAGAAACCATGACCAACGCACACACGGCGCGTGACTGGTTTATGAATGCAGCAGGGGATGAGACCCAGGTGGCGAAGCATTTTGCCGCGCTATCAACCAATGCCGATGCCGTGGCAAATTTTGGTATTGATACCGCCAACATGTTCGAGTTCTGGGATTGGGTTGGCGGCCGCTACTCACTGTGGTCGGCGATTGGTCTATCTATCTGCTTGGGTGTAGGTTACGACAACTTTGTCGCGCTGCTTGATGGTGCGCACCAAATGGACAATCACTTCAAAACCGCGCCGATGGCACAGAACATGCCGGTTTTGTTGGCACTGATTGGTCTTTGGTACAACAACTTTCACGGGGCGGAATCAGAAGCTATTTTACCGTATGACCAATACATGCACCGTTTTGCGGCTTACTTCCAGCAAGGCAATATGGAATCAAACGGTAAGTATGTCGACCGCAATGGTCGCCCGGTTGACTACCAAACAGGGCCTATCATCTGGGGCGAGCCAGGCACGAATGGTCAGCACGCTTTCTACCAGCTGATCCACCAAGGCACCAAGTTGATCCCATGCGACTTCATTGCTCCAGTGCACAGTCATAATGCGATTGGCGACCATCACGCCAAATTGATGGCGAACTTCTTCGCCCAGACGGAAGCGCTAGCCTTTGGTAAGAGCCGTGAGCAAGTCGAAGCTGAGTTGACGCAAGCGGGCAAATCAGCTGAAGACGTGGCTGCGATTGCGCCATTTAAAGTGTTTGAAGGCAACCGTCCAACCAACTCGATTTTGGTGGAGAAAATTACCCCTTATACACTCGGCGCGCTGATTGCCATGTATGAGCACAAGATTTTCACCCAAGGGGTGATTTGGAATATCTTCAGCTTTGATCAGTGGGGCGTTGAGCTCGGTAAACAGCTGGCGAGTAACATTCTGCCTGAGCTCGGTGATGCGCAGCAGGTCGAAAGCCACGATAGCTCAACCAATGGCCTGATCAACGCGTTTAAGCAGTGGCGCCAAGCCTAAACTGAGCGGAACCGTGATTGAGAAAGTCAAACGCCGCGATGGTTATCGCGGCGTTTTTATATTTTGGGGGCCAACCATTGGAGGCCACCTAGTGAGCTATCGCCTTTGGCACAGCGCATGATCGCTTGCGACGTATGTCCGTTTAGTGATCGAAGCAGATCTCAATAAAGGCAGTGCCGTGCGGGGATTTAAATGGCATGATGATCACAGGCCCATCACTTTTGTGATTGATGGTATGGCCTTTGCCGGATACGACCACAGGGGTCGCCATCTCAAATTCGAAGCCCTTTTCTGACAAAATACGCTTCGCACCACCTGTCACCATATTGGTGATCTCACCGACCATATCCGTCACTTCTTCATCAATCGACTCGGACCGCTCTCCAAGCATACGCTGCATGATTTCAAGCGCCATATCTTCATCAAAGGTGACGGAAAAGGAGCCCTTAGTCTGTGGGCCGACCATGCCAATTAACCCAGAAACGTCCCCTTTGGCGATCTCTGACTTTTTCAAGTGAGGCTTCTCTGGCTGGATTTCCAGCTGTGCCATCGTCTGTAGCACATTGATCAGTGAAGTAAGAAACGGGTTGACGAATTGTGCTTCCATAAAGAATGTCCGTCCTAATCAATTCAGTATTAGTGAGCTAGGCATTGTGCGCAGGTACCATGGGTTTCAATCACGTGATGTTGGACCTCAAACCCCATTGTTTGCGCCTTTTCACGCAACGCCTCAGAAAGCTCCTCAGTGTGACACTCTTCCACGGTGCCGCATTGATCACAGATGAGCAGTTGGGAGCAGTGCCCCTGGTGGCCAAGATGACAACAAGCGATATAGCTATTGGTTGACTCCACCTTATGCACAAACCCCTGCGCTAACAGAAAGTCTAGCGCACGATAAACCGTTGGTGGTTTGGCTTGTGGCTCTGTTTCACGCAGCTCGTCTAGCAGCTCATAGGCGGTGATCGCACGTGAATAGTTGGCGATAATCTCGTAAACGCGCGTCCGCTGCGGCGTTAATCGCACGCCGCGTTGCTCGCAAAGCTGCTGTGCGCGGTGCAGTAACCCAGTGGTGTTGGTCATAGCGCCTCAAAGTGCTAACAGTCAGTCAGTTATCTTACCATAGCTGTATAACATCGCACCCCACCTATCGTCATCCTATGCGCTTTGCCACAAGTGTAAATAGGTAGTCCAATATCACTTGATCGCGATCAGTTACCCTACAGTAATGATAGAAGTAAAAATAAAAACCAATCAGTCGATTTTTGAATCGGCTAACTGTTTTGCGCTGTCATGTCAGTATGATGACAGCGTGCCACAGGCATTAAAAACATACCTTTACATCCATAATAGGAGTATGTACCGATGAAAAAACTGTTAGCCCTCGCCGCCCTGGCGTTCGCGTCTGTTTCAACGCAAGCGGCTGCCAATGAGTGTGAGTTAACTGTCACCACCGGCGATAAAATGGCCTACGACCAGTCATCGTTGTCCGTACCAGCAAGCTGCAGCGAAGTTACGCTAACGCTGGAGCATCAAGGCTCAATGCCTGTGACCTCTATGGGCCACAACTGGGTGCTGTCGGAAACGTCTAACCTGCAAGATATCGCCATGAAAGGCGCCGGTGCCGGCGCAGATAACGACTATCTGCCGCAAGGCGACGATCGCATCTTGGCACACACTAAGCTGATTGGCGGCGGTGAAAGCACCACCATCACCTTCTCAACCGAAGGTTTGCAAGGCAAAGACTTAACCTATTTCTGCTCATTCCCAGGCCACTGGACTGTGATGAAAGGCAAATTCACCATCGAATAAGTCTTGTCGCGAGAGAGCACATCGTTCGGCTCTCTCGCCCATTTCATACCCTCGTCATCTTGCTCAACTAGGCTTTCCTGCATATGGATTGACGGAGCAAGGCCGTGAATAAACTCCGCTACTATAGTTATAACTTGGCACTCAATGCGATCCCTAATGATTGGTATCGCACTTGGATGCGCAGGCAACTTTTCCCCACTTATCAGCAACATCAATCCGATATCGACCAGCGCGTCAGCTACTATAACCGTTTGAATGCGCCATTTTGTTTGTCTGAGCAATATTGCGATCATCAGACGGGCCGTGTGAGACAAGATCAAGGCTCGGTATATTTTCTCGATATATTGCGGGTAATGCGCTGGTTCCCAAATGGTTTGTTTCTGCATTACTTAGGCGGCGATGTGACACAACCGCCGCCCACGCCAGCATTCGTGAAAAGCCGACCGATTCATGGCGACAATCAAAACGCCGTCCTGCTCAAGCTCAACGCGGTGCGTCACTTCCAATTTATTAATGATCCTGTGCCGTTTGGGCAAAAACGCGATAGCGCGGTATGGCGCGGGCGCTGCTTCAATCACAAGCGCCGCCAGCTTCTTCAGCGCTTTTACACGCATCCAACTATTGATGTCGGGGATACACGCCCCGCGAATGATACTGACCAAGCCTATCGAAAAGCCCCGCTGACACCGCAAGCGCAGCTACAGCATAAGTTTATTCTCAGTGTGGAAGGGAAAGACGTTGCCACCAATTAAAAATGGATCATGTCCTCTAACTCGCTTTGCTTGTCACCCCCAATGGAATATGAAACTTGGTTTATGGAGGGCCAATTAATCCCTGGAGTCCACTATGCCGAGGTCAACGCCGATTTTTCCAACCTAGAGGCAGTCATCGACTACTACCTCACCCATCCGCATGAAGCACAAGCGATCATCAACAATGCTCATCAATGGGTAAACCAATTCCGCGACCGACAAAAAGAGGCGGTGATCAGCTACTTAGTGGCAGGGAAATACTTTCGGCTTTCGCAACAGCGCTAGGAGAAAAGGGTCGCCATCCACTTTAGGTCATTACAGCCGCGTTCGTATTCTCACCCGTTTCTATTTCAAACCCTTCACGTTCACCTGTTCTGCTTAAATCTTACCGGTGCAATGTGTATAATCCGCGTCCGCCTGTCGAAAATGACCGTCGTTCAACGTAATTGCAGAGATTCGAGACCATGACTAACCCCAGCAAAACCGCCGCCAGCCCTGATGTGACGCCAAAAACGGTGATGCAGCGTTTCTCTGTTGCGCCCATGCTCGATTGGACCGATCGCCACTGCCGGTATTTTCATCGCTTACTATCAGAACACACTTTGCTGTTTACTGAGATGGTCACCACAGGCGCGATCATTCATGGTAAGGCCGATTACCTTGCCTACAACGAACAGGAGCATCCGGTGGCGTTGCAGCTGGGGGGATCGGATCCGGCGGACTTGGCAACATGCGCCAAGCTGGCGGCTGAGCGTGGTTATGATGAAATTAACCTCAACGTTGGTTGCCCGTCGGATCGGGTGCAAAACGGGCGTTTTGGGGCGTGCTTAATGGCCGAGCCTGAGCTGGTGGCGCAGAGTGTGGCTGCCATGCGCGAAGTGACCGATGTGCCTATTACGGTGAAAACCCGCATTGGTATTGATGAGCAAGACAGCTACGAATTTTTGACTGACTTTGTGGGTACCGTCAGTGAAAAGAGTGGTTGTGATATGTTTACCGTGCATGCACGTAAGGCGTGGCTAAAAGGGCTGAGTCCTAAAGAAAATCGGGAGATCCCGCCGCTGGATTACCCGCGTGTTTATCAGCTTAAAAAAGATTTTCCGCACCTCACACTTGCCATCAATGGCGGGGTGAAAAGCCTTGAGGAAGCGGAACAGCACCTAGCGCATCTTGATGGCGTGATGGTCGGCCGCCAAGCTTATCAGAGCCCGTTTATGTTGGCCGAGGTCGATCAGCGTTTATTTGGCAAGACAACCCCTCGCATTACACGTCGCCAAGCAGTCGAGGCGATGTTCCCATACATTGAACAGCAGCTCACTCAAGGGGCGCAACTCAACCATATTAGCCGCCATATGTTAGGTCTGTTCCAAAATATGCCAGGCGCGCGGCAATGGCGCCGCTATATCAGCGAGAATGCGCACAAGCCGGGTGCGGGTGTTGAGGTACTGACCACCGCAATGAGCCATATCCCTGAGCAATGGCTTGATGCCTGAACCGGTGAAAAGCACCAATTATTGGTGAAAATATAACCGCACCTTCATGGAGACCTGAAGGCAACGCTGTAATCCATTGAATTAATGAGAAAATATAGAGTGACAAATTGGCCTGAAACCTGCAAAGTCTGTCTCGCTATCAAGACAAGGAGATCGCAATGATCGAAATACTCTTTCTGATTGGCTTTGCTGTTGTATTGTTTATGACAGGCGTAAGCATCATGGGCATGGTGCTGGCCATGCTGGCCGGCTTTGCCGTGATGATGTTGGCCGGGATGATAGGTACGCTGCTTAAGCTACTACCATGGCTGTTGGTGATCGCCTTGGTTGTGTGGCTTGTTAAACGCCAGCGTCGCAGCCGCAAAGGTGAGCCTGAAGTGATTATCAACGAAAAGCGCTGGGCACGATTCCGTCGCCGTTAAGCGCACAAAATTTGCGCGTCGACACAGCAAACACACGCCGTTGCGGGTTTTTCTCTTCACCTCGGCACAAAGCTTGCTATCATTCTAAGCAATCGGCGACAAGGCATGGCTTTGCCGCCTCCGCGTGACGACCTTTTTTAATCGACAATGTGGAGAGTTTCATGAAAACCACTTCAATGACGCTTGCCGCCGCAGCGCTCACTGCGTTTTTGGCCATGCCCGCTCAGGCTGATACCTTGGCAGGCGGTAAAGTAGGGGCGGATGCCTGGTTTATGGATGCTGACGTCAATAATGTAGAAGCCGATGATGCGAGCACTGCTGGCTCTTATTACGCGGCGATTGAGCATCCGTTACCATTGATCCCCAATGCGAAAATCCGCCAAACCTCGGTGAGCGTGGATAACCCTGATGTTGATTTTGACCAAATCGACTTTGTTGCCTATTACGAGTTTCTCGATAACGATCTCGTGTCGGTCGATGCGGGCATTAATATGCAGCGTTTCCAATCTGGCAAGTTTCAAGGGCAAAGCTTTGACGAGTGGCAACCGAACATTTATGCCGATGCACGTGTAGGTCTAGTCGGCACGCCTTTATTTGTATTTGCCACCGTGAGCAAAGGCGAGTTTGATGGCACCAGCACCTTGGATGCCGAAGCGGGCTTGCAATATCAGTTAGGTTTAGTGGCCGCTGATTTGAACGTGCGAGGCGGTTATCGCATGATCGACCATGACTTCGACTACTTTGACAATAATGACGGAGAGCTTGATGTGACTGGCTTCTTTGTCGGTGCAGAACTCGACTTTTAATCGGTTGAGCGTCAAGGCAACGAGTAAAAAACCGCGCACATGCGCGGTTTTTTTATACCTGAAGATTCTGCCTATTCGCTTCTGTTGCCCATGTCTCACTGCGACTTTCGCCTAATACCCAGCCAATAAAATCTCTGCCACGCTTTTTGAGCAATAACGGCAAGGAGAGAGCAGTACGTGCTCCGCCATCTACTCAAACACGGAATAAGGAAAGAGTATGATCTACGCAAAACCAGGAACAGATGGGTCAGTGGTTAGCTTTAAGTCGCGTTATCAAAACTTTATCGGTGGTGAATGGGTGCCGCCGGTGAAAGGGCAGTATTTTGCCAATACGTCACCGTGCACTGGCGAAACCCTTGCTGAAGTGCCGCGCTCAAGTAGCGACGATGTGGATCTGGCACTGGATGCGGCGCATCGCGCGAAAGACGCATGGGGCAAAACCTCTGTCACTGATCGGGCCAATATTTTGTTAAAAATAGCGGATCGGATTGAAGCGAACCTCGAAATGCTCGCCGTGGCGGAAACCTGGGAAAACGGTAAAGCGGTACGTGAAACCTTGGCGGCGGATATTCCTCTCTGCGCCGATCATTTCCGTTACTTTGCCGGTTGTATTCGCGCCCAAGAAGGTACTGCGGCGGAGCTGGATGCGGGTACAGTGGCGTATCATATTTACGAGCCTTTAGGTGTTGTGGGGCAGATCATTCCGTGGAACTTCCCCTTACTGATGGCGTCATGGAAGCTTGCGCCGGCCTTGGCGGCGGGCAACTGCGTGGTACTCAAGCCGGCCGAGCAAACCCCGACGACCATCTTGCTATTGATGGAGTTGATTGGCGATCTGCTGCCTGCTGGTGTGGTTAACGTGGTCAATGGTTATGGCGCAGAGGCGGGCCAAGCGCTTGCGACGTCGTCTCGGATTGCCAAACTGGCGTTCACAGGCTCTACGCCAGTGGGTCATCACATTCTACGTTGCGCGGCAGAAAACCTCATTCCTTCAACCGTTGAGCTGGGCGGTAAATCCCCCAACATCTATTTTGAAGATGTGATGCAGCAAGAAGAAGCATATATCAATAAAGCGGTAGAAGGCCTGTTGCTTGGCTTTTTCAACCAAGGCGAAGTGTGCACCTGTCCGTCGCGCGCGCTGATCCAGGAAAGTATCTATGACGACTTTATCGCACGCGTGATTGAGCGCGCAGGCACGATAAAACAGGGTAACCCGCTCGACACCGAGACCCAGGTCGGGGCGCAAGCATCAGACGAACAGTTTGATAAGATCATGAGCTATTTGAAGGTCGGGCAAGAAGAGGGCGCGAAGGTATTAATTGGCGGTAGTCACCAGGATTTGGGCGGCGGCTATTATGTGCAGCCGACCCTACTGGAGGGCCATAATAATATGCGGGTGTTCCAAGAAGAGATCTTTGGGCCGGTGATTGGGGTGACCACCTTTAAAGATGAGGCGGAAGCTTTAGCGATTGCCAACCACACCGAGTACGGGTTGGGTGCAGGGCTTTGGACCCGTGATATGAACCGCGCCTATCGTGTTGGACGTGCGATTGAAGCAGGGCGGGTCTGGACAAACTGCTATCACCTTTATCCGGCGCATGCCGCCTTTGGCGGCTACAAAAAATCAGGGATCGGGCGAGAGACACACAAAATGATGCTGGGTCACTATCAACAAACGAAGAACTTACTCGTTAGCTACGACATTGATCCATTGGGTTTCTTTTAATAGAGACCACCTCAATGCGGAGGCGGTGACAACATCGCCTCTGCTCATCAAGCCTCCTGCATGGCAGCTTTGCTTATCTGAGACTAAACTCAATAAGTGATCCAATTCAGTGGGCAAAGCATCATGACAGCCGAACAGCTACGTGCTTTATACCGTCAGCAGCTTTTGATTGAGGCGGTTGTTGAGCCTTCGTTAGATAGCGAGGGGTGGGTTGTTGAGTGCCGCCACACCGGTGGTGGTTTAATGGCGCTTACCAATGCTGAAGGGATTGAACAATGCTTTACCGATATTGACCAAGCGACGTTGAATGCGCTTGAGATTGGTTTTCAGCAAGTTCGTATTGCTGACTAACGTTATGTTCCCGCTCAATGACACACCGCTGCGCACCTACCTTACAAAAAGTTATAAAACATTCACATCTATTCTTTATTGTTATTAATTGGTGAGGGTACGCTAGCATTCACGCAATGTTAGCAAGGAATGTCGTCACCATGTTACTCAAGGATCTCTCCGGGTTAACCAGCCCGCTCAATGATCAGCAGATAGGCCAGTTGCAACAAGCAGTGGCGGAGTTGTCACCGCAGCAACTGGCCTGGATAAGTGGTTATTTTTGGGGGTTAAGCCAAACACCTGCTGGTGAAGCGGCGGCACCCAATGCTATGCCACAAGCCAGTTCTGCCCCCAACCATACACTAACCATTTTGTATGCGTCACAAACCGGCAATGCTAAAGGCGTGGCGGAGGCGCTGCATCAGGAAGCGGAAGCGGCTGGGATCCCGGCCAAATTGGTTGCAGCAGATAACTACAAAGGCAAGCAACTGGGCAAAGAAACCCATCTTGTGATTGTTGCTTCCACCAATGGTGAAGGCGAGCCGCCCGATAACGCCATTGAGTTACATGAATTTTTGCAATCGAAAAAAGCCCCCAAACTGGATCATCTTCATTATGCCGTCTTGAGCTTGGGAGACTCGAGTTATGAGTACTTCTGCCAGACGGGGAAAGACTTTGATGCCTTTTTGCAAAAGCTTGGCGCCAAGCCGATGGTTGCCCGCCTTGATTGCGATGTGGATTATGAAGCCACGGCCAGTGCTTGGCGAGAGCAAACCTTAGCCGAGGTGAAGCAACAATTTAAGGCCAGTGGTGATGCGCAGGTAGTGCCGCTTCATCAAGCCACCGCGCAATCAAAATACACCAAACAGTCGCCTTATACCGCTGAGCTACTCACCTGCCAGCGCATTACCGGACGAGGCTCAGATAAAGCGGTTTATCATGTTGAGCTGGATCTGGATGAATCCGGCATTGAATATCAGCCAGGCGATGCTTTGGGGGTGTGGTATCAAAATGATCCCGAACTGGTGGACAGCATCGTCGCCAAGGTGGGTCTGCGTGGCGATGAAACCGTCGATATCGACGGTGACAGCCTCTCGTTGCGAGACGCGCTAATTGCCCACTATGAGATCACCGCCTCTAACCCACAGCAGGTCAGTGCGCTGGCAGCGTTATCTGAGAGCGACACACTCACCGCATTGACGGAAGACAAAGCTGCATTGCGCGAGTTTGCTAATCGCACTCAACTGATTGATGTGCTGGCACTGGCGGACATCAACCTGAATGTCGAGCAATTTCAATCGATATTGCGTCGGCTCACGCCGCGTTTGTACTCGATCGCCTCTAGCCAAGCAGAAGTGGAAGATGAAGTACACCTCACCGTTGGGCTGGTGGCGTATCAGCATGAGAGCGGCGAGTCACGCCAAGGTGGTGCATCGAGCTTTCTCGCCCACCGCGCTGAGGCAGCCGAGACGGTCAAAGTGTTTATTGAGCACAATGATAACTTCAAGCTGCCAACCAGCGATGACACCCCCATTATTATGATTGGCCCCGGTACTGGCATTGCGCCATTTCGTGCTTTCTTGCAAGAGCGAGAGCAACGAGAGGCAAAGGGTGATAACTGGCTGTTCTTTGGCGATCGCACCTTTACCGACGACTTTCTTTATCAGGTTGAATGGCAGCAATACCTTAAATCTGGCCTGCTGACGCGGATGGATGTGGCCTTTAGCCGCGATCAGGCTGAGAAAGTCTATGTCCAGCACCGGTTACTCGCGCGTGCTGAGGCGGTATGGCAATGGCTATCGAACGGCGCTTACATCTATGTGTGTGGTGATGCCAATCAAATGGCGAAAGATGTTCATGAAGCCTTAATCGAGATAGCCCAAACACAGGGCCAGCAAAGCCGTGAGCAAGCGGAAGCCTTTATTAATGAATTGCGCAAAGATAAGCGCTATCAAAGGGATGTGTACTAATGAGTGAGCAGAAATTTGCGGGCGATACACTGGGCCCACTAGCTGATAACGAGCGTTTGAAAGAGCAAAGTGATTACTTGCGTGGCACCATTGATCAAGACTTGGATGATCCGATCACTGGCGGATTCACGGATGATAATTTCCAGCTGATCCGCTTCCATGGTATGTATCAGCAAGATGATCGCGATATCCGTGCCGAGCGACAAAAACAAAAACTGGAGCCTTTGCACAATGTGATGTTGCGTGCGCGGATGCCGGGCGGGATCATTACGCCCCAGCAATGGCTGGCGATTGATAAGTTTGCCCGTGAAAGCTCGCTCTATGGCAGTATTCGCCTGACCACCCGACAAACCTTTCAATTTCATGGTGTCCTTAAGCCTAACATCAAGCTCATGCACCAGACCTTGAATGAATATGGCATTGACTCGATTGCCACCGCTGGGGATGTGAACCGCAACGTATTGTGTACGTCCAACCCGGTGGAGTCAGAGCTCCATCAGCAAGCTTATGATTGGGCAAAGCGGATAAGCGAGCACTTGCTGCCTAAAACCCGCGCTTACGCAGAGATTTGGCTCGACGGTGAAAAAGTCGAAGGCAGCCAAGACAAAGAGCCGATTTTGGGTGAGCGTTATCTGCCACGTAAGTTCAAAACCACGGTGGTGATCCCGCCACAAAACGACGTGGATGTGCACGCCAACGATCTCAACTTTGTCGCCATCGCCGAGCAAGGACAGCTTGTCGGCTTTAACGTCCTCGTTGGTGGTGGGCTGGCGATGACCCATGGTGATACCAACACCTACCCGCGTCGCGCGGATGACTTTGGCTTTATTCCGCTTGAGCATACACTGAAGATCGCGGAAGCCGTGGTCACCACCCAGCGTGATTGGGGAAATCGCTCAAACCGTAAAAATGCGAAAACCAAGTACACACTTGATCGCGTTGGTGCGGATGTGTTCAAAGCGGAGGTGGAAAAGCGCGCCGGTGTGAGTTTTGCGCCAAGCCGCCCGTATACCTTTACCGGACGCGGCGATCGCTTAGGCTGGACCAAAGGCATTGACGGTAAATACCACCTCGCCCTGTTTATCGAAAATGGTCGTTTGCGAGATACACCAGAAAAACCACTCAAAACCGGCATGGCGGAGATAGCTAAAGTTCATCAGGGCGATTTCCGCATGACCGCGAATCAAAACCTGATCATCGCGGGGATCCCGGAAGCGCAAAAAGACGAGATTGAGGCGTTAGCGCGCCGTTACCGTTTAATTGATGACGAACACAGTGTGCAGCGCACCAATTCGATGGCGTGTGTCTCCTTCCCAACGTGTCCACTGGCGATGGCTGAAGCCGAACGCTTCTTGCCGGACTTCGTCACGGAAGTGGAGAAAATTCAGCAAAAACATCAGGTGCAAGATGATCCGATTGTACTGCGTGTAACGGGGTGCCCGAACGGCTGTGGCCGCGCCATGTTGGCAGAAGTGGGTTTGGTGGGTAAAGCGCCGGGTCGTTATAACTTGCATTTAGGTGGGAATTGGGAAGGTACCCGGATCCCCAAAATGTACAAAGAGAACATCACCGATCGTCAGATCCTTGAAGAATTGGATCAGTTGATTGGTCGCTGGGCGACAGAGCGCGAAGCGGGTGAGCACTTTGGTGATTTCTTGATCCGCCGCGAGGTGATTGCCCCCGTGCATGTATCTAAGAGGGATTTTTATGCCTGAAACCGTTCAACCTAACGCGACGTTAGCCTTAGCTGACATTGCCGCGATGAATAAAAGTCAGCAAGCCTTGGCATTGGCGGAGGTGAATGCCACCTTGGAGGCACTCTCGGCATCTGAGCGTGTCGCCTGGGCGTTAGAGCACCTTGAAGGGCAGTTTATCCTCTCGTCGAGCTTTGGGGTGCAAGCGGCATTGATGCTGCATTTGGTCAGCCAGGTGAAGTCGGATATTCCAGTGATTTTAACCGACACGGGTTACTTGTTTGCAGAGACCTATCGGTTTATCGATACCTTAACCACAAGGCTGGATTTGGACTTACGGGTGTATCGCGCCGCACTTAGCCCCGCTTGGCAGGAAGCGCGTTATGGCCAACTGTGGGAGCAAGGAGTGGAGGGGATCACCCAATACAATCACATCAACAAAGTCGAGCCGATGAAGCGCGCGTTGCGAGAGCTAAACGCCGGCACCTGGTTGTCGGGATTGCGCCGGGGTCAATCAGACTCTCGCGCCAATCTGCCGATACTCAGTGTCCAGCATGGAGTATTTAAGTTCTTGCCCGTGATTGATTGGTCGAACCAAGCGGTGGATGACTATCTGCGCGAGCACGACTTGCCTTATCACCCCTTGCGTGATCAAGGCTATGTATCAGTGGGTGATGTACATACCACCCAGCGCTTGGAGCCAGGTATGCGAGATGAACAAACACGCTTTTTTGGCTTAAAACGCGAATGTGGATTGCACGAAGATGACTTGAATGATGGCGCTGGCATATAGCGTGTTGAGTTTTGTCTGCGACAACGCTTCTCTCAAACGTCACCCTAGGGTGGCGTTTTTTTGTTCAAACACGCGGAACTTGTCTATCTTTTTTATTGAGTGACTCGTCAGCCGTGAAGTGTTCTGTGATATAAACAGCGCGCATTGCCAGGAGGCATAAATAAAAGCGGTCAGCTTTTATTTAACACGTCACGGATGCTCCATTTATGTGACCAACAGTGAAGCTTATGAACAAAAAATTCTCTTTAGTGGCGCTTGCCGTCGCCGGTGTCGTTGCCCTTGGGGCACCCGCCGTCATGGATTACTCCTCGCCTACGCCGTCGACGCCTGATACCGGCAATCGTTATATGGGGCATGGCAACGGCTGGCTAGAAGTGAGCACCTCCACCTTTGGCGACAATATTCAACGTGTGCAGCAGAAAGTCAGCGAAGGCACCAAGATTTGTGTGGTCATGAAAGCCGATGCCTATGGCAATGGTATTGCTGGTCTTTTACCTACTGTGATTGCCAGTGGCATTGATTGTGTTGGCATTGCTAGCAATGAAGAAGCGCGGACCTTGCGTGAAGGCGGTTTTACCGGCGAGATCATGCGTGTGCGCACCGCGACCTTACAGGAAATGGAGAGCGCATTAGCATTGAATATGCAAGAGCTGATTGGGTCGGCAGAGCAAGCCGAACAAATGCGTCAGCTTGCCGAGAAACATGATATTACCATTCCAGTCCATATGGCGTTTAATGCCGGTGGAATGGGCCGCAATGGCATCGAGATGAACGAGGAAGCGGGTAAGCAAGTCGCGTTGGATATTGCCACTGACCCGCGTTTTAACGTGGTCGGTATCATGACGCACTTTCCTAACTACGAAGCCGATTATGTGCGCAGCAAGTTAGGACAATTTAAAACCAACAGTGAGTGGTTGATTGAACAGGCAGACTTGAAGCGTGAAGATGTCTTGCTGCATGCCGCGAACTCGTTTGTCACTTTAAACGTGCCAGAGGGTCATTTTGATATGGTTCGCCCTGGTGGGGCGCTGTATGGCGATCAGCCAACCAACCGAGAGTTTCCGCCCATCATGAGCTTTAAGACCAAGGTGGCCTCTGTGCATCATTTACCCGCGGGCAGTACGGTTGGTTATGACAGCACTTATACCTTGGAGCGTGATTCTATTCTGGCCAATTTACCGGTCGGCTATTCGGATGGTTTCCCCCGTAAAATGGGTAATGATGCCGATGTGCTCATTCAGGGGCATCGCGTGCCTGTTGTCGGCGTTGCGTCAATGAACACTATAATGGTTGATATTACTGATATTGCGGATCAAGTGGCCCCCAACGATGAGGTGGTGCTATTCGGTCAGCAAGGGGATAAAACCATTGGTGCGGTAGAGTATGAGACCAATGCGGATGTGATTTTCCCAGAAATCTATAGCTGGTGGGGCGCGGTGAACCCACGTGAATACGTGCAATAACGCTGGATGAAAAGACAAAAAGCGATGCCGAGGCATCGCTTTTTCATTCCTGATTTGGCGCTTGTATTCAGTCAGCGATTACAGGATGTCGAGTAGCTCAACTTCAAAGACAAGGGCGGCAAACGGAGGAATGGCTGCGCCCGCACCACGCTCGCCATAGGCGAGATCTTGTGGCACATACAACTTCCACTTAGAGCCTACCGGCATCATTTGCAGGGCTTCAATCCAACCTTTAATCACGCCAGTCACCGGGAATTCAACCGGCTCACCACGTGTGACTGAGCTATCAAATACACTGCCGTCAATCAATTGACCATGGTAGTGAACACGCACCTGCTTATCGCTGGTTGGAATTTCACCGTCACCTTGTACCAGTACTTCGTACTGCAAACCTGAATCTGTCACGGTGACGCCTTCGCGCTTGGCATTGTCTGCCAAGAAGGCATCGCCTTCTGCTGCTTGTGCTTTTGCAGCCTCTTGACGAACTTCTTCCGCTTTTGTGTGAAGCTCACGCAATGCGTTATTGATGTCGTCAATTTCAATCTCTGGCATTTCGCCAGCCAGCGCGGTGCTGATGCCTTTTGCAATGGCATCAACATGTAAGCCTTCTAGGCCGCTACCGGCAAGCTGTTGGCCCATTTGTAGGCCGATGCCATAGCTCGCCTTCTGCTCGACAGTTTCCAGTTGTACGTCAGACATAACGTCTCTCTTTTTTGCGTCAATAAAGTGTGAAAGGATAACAGGTGATGGTTTCGTGGGTAAACTTTTGTGCCAATAAGGCGTCCAAGATGAGGACAAAACAACAAAACATGCGCGGAGTGGCAATGAAGTTAACAGCAATGCGTTCATACTGGAACAAACTGCGTGCTGGATGGCGAGAGAAACTCACAGCGGGATGGGAAAACCGTCCTAGCGTAAAAAGCCTACATGGTTTGACGGGGCTAAAGCAGGGTTGGCAACGCCTACCGGCTTTACACCGACGCCTATTGATGGTGCTTATCCCGACTGTATTGGTGTTGGCTGTGCTTCCTAGTCCCTCGCCCAAAGCCCCCTCGCCCCAAACTCGTCAACCCGTCGCCCTGAATACAGGGGCGAATGTATCGTCAGCGTCGCAAAGTGATTCGTCAGTCGCGGCGTCAACTGCTGAGCCTGCGACTCAACAAGCTGAAAAAAAAGAAAATAGCCCTTGGGTGAGCCATCAAATTGAGCCCGGTGACACGCTGGCCAAAGTCTTTCGTCGCTACGATCTAGCGTTAACCGATCTGTATGCGATTGCCAATATTGAAGGTGAGGGAAAGCCGATTAGTCGCATCCAGCCAGGGCAGTGGATCCGCTTTAAACGTACACAGAGTGGTGCGTTAGATATTCTGCAAATCGAAACCGAGAAAGGGCAATCGGTACTCTATTTCCGTTTGTCTGATGGCGGTTTTGCTCGCCAACGCTAGTCTTTTGACGCCACGAGCCCAACCGAAAGCACTGGTAACAGGGTGCTTTCGGTAGTCAACCTCTCTTTATCTCAGCCTTGTTCTGTCTTTTTTCTACTCGATGTGTGATTAAAGTCGCTGCCGGACGATTTTTGATCTACTTTTTATAAATCGGTCAATAGAGCCGAATACGCTACACCATTGGGGCGGAAAAGGGATAAGTTGCTGTTCAGGGCAAGAATGCTTACACAATCAGCCATCATTGTATGACAGACTTTTTGCAAAAATAATGAGTCTTTCATCACACTTTGGTTATTTTTTGTGCTAGTATTCGTGCCGCTGTGTAGGACAGACACGCAAGCCCGCCTCAACATGGATGTCTAGGCATTAACACGCTAATCACTAATTTGTTGAGGACTCGCTTTTCCATGTTGAAAAATCTATCTATTGGTAAAAAGTTTACGGCGGCTTTTTCCCTGATTGGTATCGCTGTGGTGATCTTTGGGTTTTATATCTATACCCAAGTCAGCGGCATGCGCGATAATATGCTGAACTTTACGGACGATACCCTCCCCGCAGTGCTTGAGATCGAGCGACTCAATGAAGAGATAATACGTATTCGTCAAGATCAGTATGCGGTTCTCACCTTTAGTGATCCGGCAGAACGACGTGAAATCTTGGGTGAAATCGATGTCATGAAGCGCGATTATAGCCGCGCGCTTGATGCCTATGAAGAAAGCCTTTGGTACGACAACGAGCGTGCTATTTTTACTCGTATTCAAAATCACTGGGACCAATACAATCAAGAGCTCAGTGCCTTTCCTGACAGGGTCGAAGCGGGACAACTGACCGCGGCGCAAAAAATCCTGTCGAACTCGTTCGGCACCTTTGGCCAGTTGGATAAATCGCTTAAAGAAATGTCTGAGCTGACCCAAGGGTTTATTACCTCAAACCGCACCTCCATGCTGAATCAAGTGTCGACGGTGAGCATGACCATTATCGGGGTATTGTTTGCGGTGATTGCCTTTATGATTGTGGTCGCGATTATCTTCACCCGCGCGATTATCAATCCGCTACGCTTGGTGATGGAGCAGTCGTCTGCGATTGCCAAGGGCGACCTGACTTACCAGTTGGATCGTAGCCAGATTGGTAATGATGAAATGGGTAAATTGGCCGACTCCAGTATCGCCATGCAAGATAGCTTGCGTAGCTTGATTGAAGAAGTGATTGCCGCGGTCACTCAATTGAGCAGTGCGGTAGAAGAAGTGAGTGCGGTTTCTAGCCAAACCTCCAGCGGTATGCAAAATCAGCAGCATGAAGTATCACAAGTCGCGACCGCGATGGCGCAAATGAAAGCCACCGTGGCGGATGTGGCGCAGAACACCGAGAGCTCATCCACCGCGGCCAATGAAGCGAGTGAACAGTCGCGCATGGGCGCACAAGACATTGACGGTATGGTGGCCTCGATTCGTAAAGTTGCCGAGGACATGCGTCAAACCGGCGATACTGTGAATGAATTGGATCAGCAGTCGAAACAAATCAACATGGTGGTGGATGTGATTCGTGATATCGCTGAGCAAACCAACTTGTTGGCCTTGAACGCAGCGATTGAAGCGGCACGTGCCGGAGAGTCGGGCCGTGGCTTTGCGGTGGTTGCCGATGAAGTGCGTACCCTCGCGGGCCGGACGCAAGATTCGACCGGTGAAATCACCACTATCATTGAGAAACTGCAGCAGTTTGCAACCCAAGCGCGCAACGCCACCACCCAAAGCTGTGAAAGCATTGAGCAATGTGTGGAGCAGGGCGATCAGGCGCAGCAATTGGTACGTGGCATCGAAACCTCGGTTGAGAACATTGCTGATATGGGCATGCAGATCGCCAGTGCCTGTGGTGAGCAAGACTCAGTGGCGGATGAGCTCAGTCGCAATATCGAGCGCATCAATGATTCAGCACAAGAAGTGGCGGGTGGCGCCGATCAAACTGCGCAAGCCTGTAGCGAATTGAGCCAATTGGCGCAATCACTGCAAAGCACTATGCAGCGTTTCCGCCTGACAAAATAATCGCGAAACGATCGCGTACGCTTCATGACAATGAATCCCGCTCCTTGAGCGGGATTTTTTTTGCTTAAATGGAAGACGTCTCACTGACTGATAAGCGCATATCGATATGTGGGATACCGTCTTCTAAGTAAACGTCGGAAAACGCGACAAAACCATGCTTTTGGTAAAAGCACTGTAGGTGTGCTTGAGCGCCTATTTCGATGTTTTGCGCGGGCCATCGCTGTTGGCATACTTGAATGGCTTGGCGGATCAGCTGATGACCCCATTGCCCATTGCGATGAGTGGGTGCAATGATCACGCGGCCAATACTGCTCCCTGGGTAACTTGCCCCGGGGGCGAGAATACGGGCATAGGCGGCGAGCTCTCCGTTCAGCCAGCCCATTAAATGCACGGTATCTGGCGCCGTATCGTGCGTGTCCAGCTCTGGATAGGCGCAGGCTTGCTCAACCACAAACACATCGACACGCAATTTCATCAGTGTGAATAAAGTGCGCGTATCCAGCGCGTCAAAGGTTGCCTGTTGCCATTCCATGTCATTTCCTCTTGATTGAACATAAAAAATACCGCAGACAGGCTGCGGTATTCAAAGGCTATTTATCTTTCTGTGTTAATTACTGGCGAGGTTGGCCTAAATCAACATGATAAACGGCAAAGCCGACCTCATCTTTTCCTTCTCGCGTCATCGACCAGCGGCCTTTTTGCTCAATAAACTGCGCCGCTTGCTCACTCGGGGAGGTTTCAAAGCTCACCACGGCATCTCCCTTAATCGGGGCAATCGACCAGTTATTGTCAGCGCTAACGGTCACCTCACCTTCCTCTTCACTCACGCGACTGATGTAGTTGGCGACCACGGTGCGGTTTTCATCCGGCGCGGCAAAGGCAATATGATCGCTGCCGGTGCCCGGGAACTTCGCGCCATACGCACGGTAGTTATTGGTCGCCACCAAGAAGGTTTGCTCGGGATCAACCGGCTCGCCTTGATAGGTGAGGTTGACGATCCGTGATGCCTCTGGGTTCACTTCATTACAATCGCCGTCGTAACGCGCGGGCTGGGTGACATCAATTTGGTATTCCACCCCATCGATCACGTCAAAGTTATAGGTGCGGAAACCGTCCCAGTTTATCAGCGATTGCGGCTGCGCTGCGTTTGGATCGATTTGATTAAACTGGCCGGCGCTGCACTCCAGCCATTGGGTGAGTTCGGCGCCAGAGACTTTCAGCGCCACCAAGGTATTCGGATATAGGTAAAGATCGGCGGCGTTGCGGAAGGTCAGTTGACCGGCTTCCACTTCGGTAAAGTTGCTCGGATCGTTTTTGCGTCCACCGGCCTTAAAGGGCGCAGCGGCAGAGACAACCGGAAGGTCGGCCAAATCTGGGTCGCCTTGGATCATGCGCTCGACATAATCTTGTTGAGCGAGATTGACGATTTGTACGGTTGGGTCATCTTGTAGCAATGCCAAATAAGAGTACATCACATCATTGGCTTTGCCGATTGGTTGATTCACAAAATCTTGTGTGGCTTTATGATCGGCTTCTACCGCATCAAGCATCGCCTTATCGGCTTCAACCAATGCCTTATTGTTGGCGCGGTCAAAAATGGGTCGCGCATGCGCGTTGCTATCAGTGACTTGCCATTGACCGTCCACTTGCTCGAGGGCGAGATCAATCACCCCGACGTGGCTGCCCCAGCGGCCAGCCATCACACTGGCCACGCCATTGATGGTGCCTTTTTCGATATCCGCGCCGGGAATATTGGCAAAGTCCTCGCCAGGGAATACCGCGTGCGAGTGACCAAAGGCAATGGCATCAATGCCGTCGACATCGGTGAGGTAATACACGGAATCTTCAGCCATCGCTTTATACGGCGCTTGGGAGATACCAGAGTGTGGGATTGCCACCACCACGTCAGCACCCTTGGCTTTCATCTCTGGGACGAGCTTTTCAGCGGTTTGTTTAATGTCTTTGGCGATCACTTTGCCTTCAAGGTTGGCTTTATCCCAAGTCATGATCTGCGGCGGCACAAAGCCGATGTAGCCGACTTTGATGGTATGGCTGTCACCGTCTTCATCTTTGAGTTGGTATTCTTTAATCAAATACGGGTCAAAGTAATGCTCGCCAGTCTCTGCATCGAACACGTTGGCGTTGATATACGGGAAGTTGGCGTCGTTAATCGACTCTTTTAAGAATGCTAGACCGTAGTTGAATTCATGGTTACCGATGTTACCCACTTCATAATTGAGCAAGTTCATCGCTTTATATACCGGATGTACTTCACCGGGTTTAATGCCTTTGCTGGCCATGTAGTCGCCCATCGGGCTGCCTTGAATCAGGTCACCGTTATCCACCAATAGTGCGTTTTGTGCTTCATCACGCGCTTGCTTAACCACAGTGGCGGCGCGAACCAAGCCGATTTTTTGTGACGGTTTGTTTTTGTAGTAGTCATAATCCATCACGTTGGTGTGAATGTCGGTGGTTTCAATCACACGTAGGTTAATGGTGTCGGCAAAGGCACTGCCAGAGGCGGCAAATAAGCCGGCTACTACAGCAGTGGCGACAGCAGATGGCATCAAACGCATAACAAAGTCTCCAGTGAAAAATGTGCGTTAGTTATCAGGCAGATGAATTATGCCGTTTCTCATACCTAGAAAGCTGTGCGATTGATCGGCTTATTATCTTCGGCTGTCGCTCAACACCGATATCTTGCACGCTTTGCGATCTCAGTCATCGTTAATCCTTTCAGGCAAAGGCACTTCAGATCTTTTAATCACAAAAAAGAATAAAAAATGAATTTATAGAATTTCAGGTAATAGATGTGGGGCGATATAGTGGCGGTATTGTCATCAAGGGAATGCGCGATCATGGATTATCTCCCCCTCTTTGCTCAGCTCAAAAACCGTCCTTGCCTCGTGGTAGGGGGCGGTGAAGTCGCATGGCGCAAAACGCGCATGTTGCTTAAGGTGGGCGCGGCCGTCACTGTGGTTGCCCCTGACGTCGACCGTGAAATTGCGGAGGCGCAAGCGCAAGGGAAATTGACCGTCTTGCGCGAGGCATTTCGTCCCGAGCATCTGGATGGAAAGATACTGGCGATTGCGGCGACTGACAACGCCCTCGTCAATGAGCTGGTCTCCACCGCTGCTGACAGCCGCAATATCTTGGTCAATGTCGTTGATGATACCCCTAAGTGCAGCTTTATTGTCCCTTCTTTGGTTGATCGCTCCCCCATCATTATTGCCATCTCATCGGGCGGCAAAGCGCCAGTATTGGCGCGGATGTTACGAGAAAAAATTGAAACCCTGGTGCCGCAACATATCGGCAAGATGGCGGCAATGGCGGGTGCGTTTCGCGACAAACTGAAAGCGCGTATTCCGACCTTAACGGGCCGGCGCAAATTCTGGGAGGCCGCTTTTAGTGGGCGGTTTGCCGATTTAGTCGCGGCGGGCAAACACCAGCAAGCCGAGCAAGCGCTGGAACAGCTTAGTGGACAAATCACCACCCAAGGCGAAGTGGCGTTGATTGGTGCCGGGCCGGGGGATCCTGGGCTATTGACCTTGCGCGCGTTGCAATTGATGCAGCAAGCCGATGTGGTGCTTTACGACTACTTGGTGGCTGAACCGATTATGGAGCTGTGCCGCCGAGATGCAGAGCTGATCTGTGTGGGCAAACGGGCGAGCTACCACAGTGTGAGCCAAGACGACATCAATCGCCTGTTGGTCGAGCATGCTCGAGCCGGAAAGCGGGTAGTGCGCTTAAAAGGGGGCGACCCTTTTATGTTTGGCCGTGGGGGTGAGGAATTACAAACCCTTGCCAACGCCGGTGTCTCGTTTCAAGTGGTGCCGGGGATCACTGCAGCGGCGGGGGCGACGGCCTATGCCGGTATTCCGCTCACCCATCGCGATCATGCCCAGACCGCACTGTTTATTACCGGTCATTTGAAAAAAGAACAAGACACCTTGGAGTGGGCGACGTTAGCGCGCCCGCGTCAGACCTTGGTGATTTATATGGGATTGATGAAGTCGGCCCATATTCAAAGCCAACTGATGGCTCACGGCCGATCGCCGGACACCCCTGTGGCGGTGATTGAAAACGGCACGCGTCCGGAGCAGAAAGTCTTTACCGGTCAACTCAACAACTTACCGTCGCTGGCGGAGCAAGCTGCGTCGCCCGCGCTTATCGTGGTGGGCGAAGTGGCGGCACTCGCCGGTCAGCTGACATGGTTTGGCGAGGGGCGCGCGGTAAGCGATGCCGACCCCACGCAAGCCCCCACCGCTGTGGTTAACTTCGCTTAAAGGATAGTTAGGATGGATGCAAAAACACTCACTCACCTCCAGCAGTTAGAAGCCGAGAGCATTCATATACTGCGGGAAGTCGCGGCGGAGTTTGATAACCCCGTGATGCTGTATTCGATTGGCAAAGACTCGTCAGTGATGCTGCATTTGGCGCGCAAAGCTTTTTACCCCGGGAAGATCCCGTTTCCGCTGCTGCATGTCGATACCGACTGGAAGTTTCGCGACATGATTGCCTTTCGCGATCGTACTGCCAAGGAGCTCGGGCTGGATCTGATTGTGCACAAAAACCCAGAAGGGATGGCTCAGGGGATCAATCCTTTTGATCACGGCTCCGACAAGCACACCGATATCATGAAAACCCAAGCGCTGAAGCAGGCGCTGGATCAGCATAAGTTTGATGCGGCATTTGGCGGCGCGCGTCGGGACGAAGAAAAATCCCGCGCCAAAGAGCGTGTCTATTCGTTCCGTGATAAGAACCATCGCTGGGATCCGAAGAACCAACGGCCAGAGCTGTGGCGCAACTATAACGGTCAAGTGAATCCGGGCGAGAGTATTCGCGTGTTTCCGCTCTCTAACTGGACTGAGCTCGATATCTGGCAATACATCTATCTGGAAAATATCGACATTGTTCCGCTTTATTTAGCGGCCGAGCGCCCAGTGGTAGAGCGCGATGGCACCTTGTACATGGTGGATGATGCGCGGATGCCGATTGGACCCGACGAAACCGTGACCCATAAATCGGTGCGTTTTCGCACCCTGGGCTGCTACCCATTGACCGGGGCAGTCGAGTCACACGCCAATACCTTGCCAGAGATCATCGAAGAGATGTTGGTCGCTACCTCGAGTGAGCGTCAAGGGCGGGCGATTGACCACGATCAGTCCGGGTCCATGGAGCGCAAAAAGCGTCAGGGTTATTTCTAAGGAGCAGTCATGAATCCAGCAATTCAACAACAGGTGGCCGATCTGGGTATTGAGGCTTACTTGCAACAGCACCAACACAAAAGTTTATTGCGCTTTTTGACCTGTGGCTCGGTCGATGACGGTAAATCGACTTTGATTGGCCGTTTGCTGCACGACTCGCAGCAGATCTATGAAGATCAGCTGGCTGCGGTCCATGCCGATAGCCAGCGTGTCGGCACCACGGGCGAGAAACCCGATCTGGCGCTACTGGTAGACGGCCTGCAAGCCGAGCGTGAGCAGGGGATCACCATTGATGTGGCGTACCGGTATTTCTCCACCTCCAAACGTAAGTTTATCATTGCCGATACCCCCGGCCATGAGCAGTACACCCGTAATATGGCTACCGGCGCGTCGACCTGTGATGTGGCGGTGATCTTAATCGACGCGCGTCACGGCATCTTAGATCAGACCCGCCGCCATTCATACATCGCTAACTTGCTGGGTATTCAGCATTTTGTGGTAGCGGTGAACAAGATGGATTTGGTGGCATATAGCCAAGCCCGATTTAATGAAATCCAAGAGCAATATTTGGCGTTTGCCGATCAGCTCAACCCCGGCTTGTCGGTGTCTATGGTGCCCTTGTCGGCACTGGAAGGCGACAATGTGGTCAATGCCAGTGACGCGATGGCGTGGTATCAAGGCGAGCCGCTGCTCAGCCAGCTAGAAGCCATCGACATTGAAAAATCGCGCGGGACGGGCGCATTCCGTTTTCCGGTGCAGTATGTCAATCGACCAGATCTGAACTTTCGCGGTTACGCGGGCACCCTTGCCAGTGGCGAGTTGCATGTGGGCGATGAGGTTAAGGTACTCCCCTCTGGGCTTACCGCGAAGGTCGCGCGCATCGTCACCTTTGACGGTGATCGTGAATTTGCCTTTAGCGGTCAAGCGGTTACCCTCACTTTGGATAGAGAAATTGATATTTCGCGTGGCGATCTCTTGGTGCGAGCGGACGATGACGTGGCGGTGGGGCAACGATTTGACGCCGACGTAGTGTGGATGACGCAAACCCCACTGGCTCCGGGGCGTGAATACGAGATTAAGTTGGCCAGCAAGAAAACCTCGGCGCAGGTTGAGTCGCTGTCCTATGGGGTGGATGTGAATACGCTTAACACCCATGACGCAGACACCTTGCCGCTCAATGGCATTGGTCGTTGCACCCTGACCCTGAGCGAAGCGGTGCCGCTGGATACCTATCACGATAGCCCGAATACCGGTGGCTTTATCCTGATTGATCGTCTCACCAATGTGACGGTCGGCGCGGGCATGATCCGTCATGTGGCGGAGACGCAGCCGCAAACCACCTCGTCGTTCTCAGCGTTTGAGCTTGAGTTAAACCAGCTGATCCGCAAGCACTTTCCGCATTGGCAAGCGCGGGATCTGCGTCAACTGGGATAAACGATGAGTTGGCAGGAAACCACGGTACTCACCTTGCTGGTGGCGATTGTCGCCGGCTTGGTGCTCACCCGCATAAAGCCTGTACTCTTGTTTGCGGGGGCCGCGTTTGTGGCGTTCCAAACCGGGCTCACCTCGGTTGAAGCGCTGACGGCGAACTTTACCGCGCCATCACTGCTGACCTTGGTATTGCTGATTTTGGTTTCTTGTGCGTTGGAGAAAACCCATCTGACCAGCTGGGTCGCCCGACAGGCGTCGCACGGCGCGCTACCCACCGTGATTGCCAAATTAGGCATATCGAGCGCGCTGCTATCGGCGCTGGTCAATAACACAGCGGTGGTGGTGTCGATGATTGGCGCGATCAAGCGTAACCGACGTCACTCGCCCTCGCAGCTTTTGATCCCATTGTCATACAGCGCCATTCTCGGCGGCACCCTGACGCTGATTGGCACGTCCACCAATCTCATTGTGAACAGCTTTGTTGAGCGGGCGGGTTTACCCAGTTTGGGCTTTTTCACCCCAACAGTCATTGGTGCTGCTGCATTGGTGGCAGGGCTATTGGTATTAATTCCGTTTAGCTATCGGTTGCCACGCCAGGATGGTGAACAAGAAGAGAGCTTGCCGTATGTGCTTGAAGCACGGTTGGCCGCCGACTCACCCTTATGCGGTCGCAGTGTGGCAGACAATGGCTTGCGGGCACTACGCCGTTTGTACTTGGCCGAAATTCATCGTCAAGACGGCGTCATTGCGCCTGTGTGTCCGGATACGCCGTTATTGGCCGGTGACAAGTTGCAGTTTGCTGGCGATGTAGAAAGTGTCGCGACGTTACAAGAGATCCCAGGCTTGACCTTGTTCGGCCAGCATCACATTGATGGGCAAAATTTGATTGAGGTGGTGGTGAGCCACAGCGCCAGTATTTGTGGCAAAACCCTCAAAGCCGCCCGTTTTCGCGAGACCTTTGATGCCGTGGTGGTCGCCATTCGACGCGGCCATGAAAAACTCGACGGGGGACTGGGCAATATTCCTTTGCATGCCGGCGATACGCTGGTGTTGGTGCCGGGCAAAACCTTTCGCCAAGACAGCCAAGCGTTGCGGCGTGAATTCGTGCTCTTTAATGGCTTGGAAGCCAGTACCCGTCTTTCCGAGCGTAAAAGTGTCGCGGTATTGGCGGGATTTGTCGCGGTGATCGGCGCTGCCTTGCTGACCCCGGTTCCGCTGCTTAATGGCTTAGCCGCTTATTTGGTGGTGTTGCTGGTCACCGGAATTATCTCCTTGCACGATTTACAACGCCGATTTCCGGTTGAAGTGGTGGTGATTGTTGGCGCGGCGCTCACGTTGGCACAGCTGATGTTGGCGTCAGGGCTTTCAGCCCGCTTTAGTGATTGGTTTATGGCGACATTTGCCGCAGGTGGCGCGATAGGGGCACTGGTGGCGGTGTACTTGCTGACTTTGTTGCTGACCGAGCTTATCACTAACAATGCCGCGGCGGCGCTGGCTTTTCCGCTGGGCTATAGCTTGGCGCTAGGGTATGGGGTGGATCCCATGCCCTTTGTGATGGCGGTGCTGTTTGGCGCCAGTGCCAGTTTTATTTCCCCTTACGGGTATCAAACCAATTTATTGGTATACAGCGTGGGCAATTACCAGCTGCGTGATTATTTGCGTCTGGGATTACCGTTATCTGTGGTGTATTCCGCGGTGGTGCTCACCCTGTTACCGATTGTTTTTCCTTTAACGCCGGTGGCCTCTTAATCATGGCGTGGCCAACGAAATTGCGGAGACTTTCATGACTGACACTGTATCTGCGCCAACGGATCCCAATGTGATTTGGCATCAGCATCATGTTGATCAAGCCCAGCGCAGCGAACAAAAACAGCAGCAACCCGTGGTGCTTTGGTTTACCGGCTTGTCTGGCTCGGGCAAATCGACCATCGCGGGCGCGCTAGAGGCGGCCTTGGTGGCCGAAGGGCACCATACCTATTTGCTGGATGGCGATAATATTCGTCATGGCTTATGTCGCGATCTGGGGTTTTCCGATCAAGACAGGTGCGAGAATATTCGCCGGATTGGTGAAGTGGCCAAGTTGATGACCGATGCGGGCCTGATTGTCTTGAGTGCCTTTATCTCACCGTTTCGTGCGGAGCGAGAGATGGTGCGCGAGTGTTTGCCAGAGGGGCAGTTTATCGAAGTCTTTGTCGATACGCCGCTGGCAGTGTGTGAGCAGCGCGATCCAAAAGGGCTTTACAAAAAGGCACGAGCCGGCGAGATCCCTGCGTTTACTGGCATATCGTCCGATTACGAGCCACCGCAAACGCCGGCGGTCCATTTGACCGGCGATCACAGCGTCGCTGAGCATGTGGCGACCTGCCTTTGCGTACTGCGTGAGCGCGGGGTGCTACGCACGTCGGATTAAGCGTGGGTGTTGACCGTATCACCCACATCGCTATGCATCTCAAAGCCTTCGGCGAGCAACTCACAAATGGCGTGGTGGTAATCGGGATGCACGCGTTTACCGACCAGCTTCGCGAGCTCATGGCCGGTAGGACTAAAGCGGTAATAATAAAGACGCATCCCTTTGTGTAATGGGGTGAGCATGTATTGGGTGTCTTGCAGTTTAAACGGCATCGCTGGCTGCATTTCAATCACGCCGGATTCGAGCTCAGTGCGCAGGATCAGCCCCAAGTCCATCAACAGCATTAAGTCGGTGTAAGACAATTGATAGTGACCCAGCGAGAGTTTATGAGGCGGCTCTGGGCGCAGCAATTGCACCAAGCCTTGGCGGCGGCGAAAACCGGTGACTAGCTTTTTGGTGCTGTCTTGACCAAAGGTGCTGGACAATGCACAGGCGCGTTGCAGTGCTTGCGCTTCGCGCTGGGTCATGGTCTCGAGAATGGTCAGTGCTTTAATTGAGGTGCTGCCGGGGCGGAGCATTTCTTGTTTGAGGATCTTCGCCCACAACTGCTGCATCGCATGGCCGTGAATATTGCGTGCTAAATCGAAAAAACGCACTAGCCAATCTGGGTCTGGGGTCTGAGCGGTTTCGCTATGACACTGGTCGTAGGTCAGAGCGATGATGGCTTCGAGATTGGCCTGCTGCTTTTGCATCACATGACGCTGGCGGTTGGCACTGCGGTGAGCGAGATCTTCCTGCTCAACCTCCTGCAGGCGCGCATCCACGTGGTACTCACTGGCAATCGCTTTCAGTCGTCCTTTACTGCCACGCAGATCCGCGTCTTCTTTGTAACTGTGATCTTGATGTTGCCGTTTGTCGGGATGGGCGTCGACGACCACGGGTTTGTCTTGCTCTGCCATGCGAGTCTCACACTGATTGTCAGCAAAATTTAATGCTGGCAAATATGTTAATTAAAGATTAAATTTGTTAACATTATGAGTGTTAACAATCAAGTGTAGGGATGCGTGTGCGCAAGCAAAAACTCAACCCCATCAATCTGCTGTTGATTGCCGTGTATATTGGCGCACTGGCGATCTTGTCTCATTATATTGTCTGACAACATCGGGTGCGCCGATCGGGCTCACTGATTGATAGGGACTTATCCGTCGTCGTAGTCAGTTAATTCGGTGCCTTGTAGCACATATCCCACTTCTGCCAAGTCATGACTGACATGCTCGGTTTTCAGCGTGCCCTCGACATACACCACATCCCATAGTTGTTGAATCGGCGCGCCGCCGGCAAACTTTACATAAACAATCTGATTAGGTGGCGGTGGTGGGACATGGATACAGGCACCAAGAAAGGGCACCAATAGGAATTCCGTCACCACTTTATCGTCGCCTTCTAGAGGGATCACAAAGCCAGGGATTTTGACCTGGCTGTTGTTGAGCTCCGGGCGAACTGAGCCAACAAGACTTTGTGGATTCTCACTGTCGTGGCTGATTTCCGGCATCCCGCGGCTATCAAATTGGGCGCGTTCGTGCTCGGGGACCAAATCAATCCAATCTAGCGTGAGTGGCTCACTGCTTGCCCACGCCAGTGAGCTTAACAGGCCACTGAGTAAAGCGATAAGACCGAGCGTTATCCGTTTTTTCATCTGTTACACCTTAATTGTCATGCCATCGGCGAGCGCCTGTCGATAGGCCCGCCAGGCCGGGATCAAGCCCACGATAAAACCGGCGATTAACACACCTGCCATCAGTGATAGCTCATAAGAAGACGGCCAGTCGAGTGGCAAGAACAAGCCAAACTCACTGAGGATATAAGGCTGCGCCAGCGCCAGCCCGCCATAAAGCAGGAGCACACCAAAGACGATCCCTGCGACGGTGATCGCGACTGCCTCACTGACCAGAAGCAAAATAATATGCAAAGGACGCGCGCCCATCGCACGTAAAATTGCCATTTCTCGCCGACGTTCATTCAGGCTGGTAAGTAGGCTTGAAAGCATGCCCAAAAGCCCGGCGACGGCGACAAATCCGGAGATCACCAGCAGTGCTTGCTCGCCAACCCGCATCATACCCCAGAGTTCATGCAAGGCAATACCGGGCATAATCGCGGTGAGTGGCTCGCGTGGATAGGTATTAACCCAGCGCTGGACGGCAAAGGTTTTGATTTTGCTGTTTAGTCCCACCATCACTGCGGTCAGCTGCTCCGGTTGTAGCTCGCGTTGCTGCGCTTGCGCTTGGGTGAGACCTTGGCCGAGTCGCGCGCCACTTTCCCAGCCGACATGAATCGCTTCGATGGCTTCAAGCGACACATGCACACTGCGGTCGACGGGGGTGCCAGTGGGCGCTAAGATCCCGGTGACCGTAAAGGGTAAATTGTCATGCTGATTAAAGCCTTTGTCGGCCAGTCCATGGGCAATGATCAGACTATCGCCCATCTTGTATCCCAGCTCTTTCGCCACTTGGGCGCCAATCACGGTATCAAATAAGCCGGAAAACGGGCCGCCTTGGCGAAAGGCGAGTGGTTGTTTTTGACCATATTGATAATGAGCAAAGTAATCATTGGTGGTGCCGACCACGCGAAAGCCGCGATGAGAATCGCCCAGTGAAATGGGAATGGTCCAATTCACATCCGAGTGCTCACGAAGGCGCTGGTAACTGTCCCAGCCGATATTGTTGGTGGCGTTACCAATACGAAACACCGAGTAGAGCAGTAAATTAATGGGACCGGAGCGGGCACCGACAATTAAATCGGTATTGGAGATGGTGTTGGCAAAGCTGGCCTTAGCTTGGGTGCGCACCTTCTCCACCCCGAGTAAGAGCACCACGGCGATGGTGACAGTCAGCAAAGAGAGCAGGGCGGTGGCGCGGCGATTCTTGAGGCTTTGCCCTGCCAATCCTAGTAGTGAAATCATTGGTTGGCCTCCTCGCGGTGTATGGCGCGATTAAGCGCGGGAAGCGAGACATCGCGGTCAAACAAGGGCGCCAATTGGCTGTCATGGCTGACAAACAATAAGCTGCTATTAGCTTCACGGCATCGGTCTTGAAGTAATTGAATAAAGGTATTTCGGGTGTCTGCGTCGAGCGCAGAGGTGGGCTCGTCAGCGATAATCAATGCTGGTGCCCCAATTAATGCGCGAGCCGCTGCGACCCGCTGTTGCTGGCCGATACTCAGTGCAGTGACTGGCTGATGGTAACAGTGCGCGGGAAGACCAAGTTTATCGAGTAAATAGGCGGCCTCTTGGTGTGCAGGCTGGCTGAGTGCCTGACGCCGCGTGTGAGAAAAGCGCAGCGGGACGGTGACATTGTCAATCACCGATAAATAGGGCAGCAGATTAAATTGCTGAAAAATATAACCAATGTGGTTAGCACGGAACTGATCCCGTTGACGATCATTCAGTGCGGTTAGCGCTTGATGATTGACCGTCAGTGTTCCCGATTGTGGGGTATGAATGCCTGCAATCAGGCTCAGCAGGGTGGATTTCCCGCTGCCACTGGGACCTTTTAAAAATACATGCTCGCCATCATCGATCGCAAAGGTGTCGATATCTAAGATCGGTTGCGGCTGATCTGGCCACGTAAAACGCAGTTGTTCGATGGTTATCATGCCTGACAGGGGCGCTTAACGCGCCCCGCCTCCTTGTTCACTACCACTGGATGTGCGACTTGGCACGATTCAAGGTGTCTACCCAGACCTTATCATCAGTAAAGGCCTGAATTTTGATGGTTTCTGTGTTGGGGAACAGGCTAAACCAATCAGTTTGCAATTCGGTGAAGGCTTGCGGGTTTTGGCAAACGAATTGGTAGTTTGCTGATAAGGTGTTGTGGTTACCGTGATCATGCCCATGATGCTCATCGTGGCCGTGGTGCTCGTCGTGGTCATGGTGCTCATCGTGGCCGTGGTGCTCGTCGTCGTCATGGTGCTCATCGTGGCCGTGGTGCTCATCGTGGCCGTGGTGCTCATCGTGGCCGTGGTGCTCGTCGTGGCCGTGGTGCTCATCGTGGCCGTGGTGCTCATCGTGGCCGTGGTGCTCGTCGTGGTCATGTTGCTCATCGTGGCCGTGGTGCTCGTCGTGGTCATGGTGCTCATCGTGGCCGTGATGCTCATCGTGGCCGTGATGCTCATCGTAGTCGCTAAAACTGCTGGTGACTTTGGCCTCGGCGAGCTGGCAATTTGCCTCTTTGGCTAGCTGGAAGCGTTTCCCACCATCACGCAGCAGTGCATAAGCATCTTCAAGTGTTTGCTGGTCGGCGGCATTTTTCGGGTGGTGCTCAAACCCAACCACATCATGGCCGGGTGCGGTCAGTTCAATCAGCACACGCTCACCGTCTTGGGCAAGGCTTGCGGTGACTTCACCGTGCACATGGGCATCGAACGACTGATAGTTGGCTTCGTCAGCAAGCGTGGCTGTGGACGCGGTTGCGATGGCCATGGCGATAACATTGGGTAAAAAACGGGTTTTCATTGGGTTCTCCTAGTGAATAAATGGGTTAACTGATTGCGGTATTTATCCAACTAGGTGGGTCGCGCGCCGAAAAGGCGATGGCGATGTGGTAAGCACGTGGTGGCTTAGAAAGGGTAATAATTGCGTTGACCACATAGGTGGGCGCAGGTGCTGTGACAGCATAAGCTAAGAGGGCGGGTGGCACCAAGTGGCAGGCGCTGCAGTGCTCACTGTGATGCGTTGGAGTGAAAGTATCGAGGTGATGATGCCCCCACAGCCCAGCTTGGCTGAGCAGCAAAACAAACAGCAGATGGACGATCAATCGCCGAAACATACCAACTTCCGCGCCATATAAGTAATGTGATAACATAACAATTATCATCATCAACGCCAAGTATTGAATGGCAGCGCGGGCTGTCCCCGCGCGCGGTTGTTATTGGTTGACCAGTTGGGTGACTAAGCTGACGACTTGATTCACTTCATCGGCACTTAATTTGCCTTCTTTGACAAAACGTACTGAGCCTTTGTCATCCAATACAGCAATTAACGAGCTTTCTTCTTTTAGGCGCCACGCTTCGGCAACACTGCCGTTTTCGTCGAGCACGATAGAAGACCAACTAAACTCGCGTTTACTGTCTTCGGCTGATGATTTCACAAAGCCACCGGTGCCCCACATGGCATCATCTTGGTTAATGATGGTGGTGGTTTGGTAGCGAGCGTCATCAAAGTCTGCGGCTGTGATGGCTTCCATTAACGGCGCGTTCATTTCCTTGGCACTGCTGCGTCCGGCGATAGCTTGGATCACGCGCACCTTGCCTGGCAATTGCTCGGTTTGCCAGTCTTGATAGACGATATCGTCGCCATTGAGGGTCAATTCGCCATGCTCGGCGACCTTGGCTGAAGGTAAAGGTGCACCATTTTGGATCGTGTGCGCCATACTGGTGCCAGAGAATAACGCAAAGACGAGAGCAAGTAGGGTGGTTTTTTTCATTATTAATCATCCATGTTTGTGGTCACTATTTGGCATCAGGTGCCAAGTTATCTATGGTTACGCCAGACGGTGATTTGTGCCAAGTATCTAAGGTGAATCCGTGCGCAAGATCGGAATTTTATCCGGTGATCTTAAAAAGCGTTGGCTCGTCATCGATCAAACGAGGGAACTTTTGGTGTTGTGTTGCCTCTAACACTGTGTTGGTCACCTTGGCAAGGTGGCACTTTGCTTGCTTAGCTTTGTACGCGGAGATGGTTAGATAATCTTCTGCTCTCCATGGTGGTAGCTCATATTTGCTGTGAACAGTGAATGAATCGGGTTACCGTTTCGGTCTGTTAATCAGACTTTGTTGAGAAAAAAGAAAGGGATCCTTATGCTTCGCATCTTTCGTCAATATCGACCAACCCAGATTGCGCGGTATGTGAAACGATTTTTTAAGGGCCGACTCTATATCGAAGGTGTAGGCGCGTTTGAGTTTGATGGTGGCCGTTTGCTGCCGCCGGGACACAGTGACAAACGAGCGTTATCGGTAATGACCGAGGTGAATAAAGAAATTAAAGCCATGGCCATTACCGCATAAACATCGCCACACTGAAAAAACACGTCCAACCGGACGTGTTTTTTTATGCCTCACCCTTCAGCCATGGTTGATGATGAATGGCTGAGCACCAATGGTTTACTGCGGGGGGAAACAAACACCTGTGCCACCTAAGCCGCAGTAGCCTTGCGGATTTTTGTGCAAGTACTGCTGGTGGTCAGTTTCCGCGAAATAGTACGCGCCAGCGGGTGCGATCTCAGTGGTCACCGCATCTGGCTTACCCGCCTCTCTCAATGCCGCCTGATAGGTCGCTAGGCTCGCCTCGACGCTGGCTTGGTCCGCTGGATCGCAATAGTAAATTGCGGAACGATATTGCGGGCCGACGTCGTTGCCTTGACGCATGCCTTGGGTCGGATCGTGGTTTTCCCAGAACACTGCAAGTAGGGTGTCTAAACTCACCACTGACGGGTCAAAAATCACGTTAACGACTTCGGCATGGCCGGTTTGCCCTGTGCACACGTCTTGATAACGCGGATGCTGGGTGACGCCGCCACTGTATCCGACTGATGTCATGACTACCCCTGGCTGTTGCCACCACTTTCGCTCGGCCCCCCAAAAACAGCCCATACCAAAAATAACCTGTTTTTGACCGGCCGCTGGCGTGGCCGTGATAGGCTGATTAAATACCGCGTGCGGTTCGGTTGGAATAATAGGATCGGTGCGATCGGCTATCGCATTGTCAGGTTGGGTAAAGGAAGATTGCATCGACATAGGCATCCTTTGACTGCTGTGATGGAAAAGCGCAACGCGTGCTGCTTTGCGCGTTAATGGTTGGCGTTCAGGCATAGCTCCCGCACCTTGTTATCAACATGGTACTGGCATCCATCCCCGCTCAACACGTAATATGGCAAGATATCATCAATTTAGCCGGGCGACACCCGGGTAATGGATCTCACTGTATGAATATACGGCTACTCCCGCTATTCGCGATCGCTATCAGCTTGATGGCTAGCGTTGCTCGTGCGGATGTCGACATTGATATTGAAGGGCTAGACGGCATTGCACAAGACAACGTCGAGACCTATCTCGCGGCGATTGCCCCAGAAGAACGGGATGGCTCCTACCGATTTATAGCCCGGGTCGAAAAAGATGTGCGCAAAGCGCTGCAAGCGGTGGGTTTTTATCAACCTAAGATCACCACGCGAATGGATGAAGACGCCACGCTGGAGGTCAAGGTTGACCCAGGTAAACCCGTTCGCTTGGCACAAGTGGATGTGGTGTTCAATGGCGAAGCTAATATGGATGATGACTTTCATGCTCTCATCGCCCAAGGGCCTCAGCCGGGCGCGAGGCTCAATCACAGTGATTACGAGACGCTAAAAAGCCAGATTCAAAGTTTGGCAGTGAAAAAGGGATATTTTGATGGTCGCTTTACGCAAACGCGATTAGAGGTTGCCCCTGATCGTCAGCAGGCCTTTATTCGGCTTCACTTTGCCAGTGGTAAGCGCTATCACTTTGGTGCGATTCGCTACCAAGGTGCGCAAATTCAGTTGCAGCGTCTCGACACTTTACGTGATTTTTCTCCGGGCGAGCCGTATCGCGTGTCGGTATTGGGCGAGTTTAACCAAGCTCTCGCGAATACCGGTTGGTTCGCCAGTGCCTTGGTGCAAGCGGACATGGAAGAAGCCGATGACAACGAAGTGCCGATCAAGGTGACGCTCACCCCTGAAGCACGCAACAAGTTTGAAACCGGAATTGGGTACTCCACCGACATTGGTCCGCGGTTCAAGTTTAACTGGCGAAAGCCTTGGTATAACTCACGCGGCCACAGTATCAACACATCACTGGCGATTTCTGAGCCCGAACAGACGCTAACCTCGACCTACAAAGTCCCCTTGGAGGATGTTTCTCGCGAGTATTATCAAGTGCAGTTAGGGTTACAAAATACCGATCAACGCGATACCTCCAGCCTAGAGGTGTCCACCTCTGTCTCTCGCCATTGGCTGTATGATACCGGCTGGCAACGCAGTGTCTCATTGCGCTGGCTATATGAAAACTACACCCAAGGGCAAGATGAAGACATCGTTAGCGTGGTGCTGCCTGGGATCAATTTCACTCGCACCCGCGCTCGCGGTGGATTAATGCCGCATTGGGGAGACAAACAATCTATTACATTGGAAGCGGCTGATCTGGTTTGGCTGTCCGACATCAGCTTGGTGCGCTTACAAGGGCGGAGTGCGTGGATTCGTAGTCTGAACAAAAACCATCGCGGCTTATTACGCGTTGATGGTGGTGCTTTGATTTCTGAAGAATTTAGTGAAGCGCCACCATCGTTGCGTTTTTTTGCCGGGGGCGACAACAGCATTCGTGGCTATGCCTACGAAACTGTTTCCCCGCGTGACGATAGCGGTCAGCTCAGTGGCGCGCGCTATATGTTAACCGGTACGTTAGAGTATCAATATCGCCTCGGCGGCAACTGGTGGTGGGCGTTATTTACCGATGGCGGTGATGCGTGGACCAGTCATTTATCGTGGAAGCGTGCGGCCGGTACCGGTATTCGCTGGTCATCGCCGGTCGGCCCGATTCGTCTTGATGTCGCCCATGGCTTTGATAATGACGATGATGATTTTCGTGTACACCTTACCTTGGGGCCTGAGTTATGAGTCGCTGGTTCGTCAGGCTAACGTTTATTGCGTTAATTGCTCTTTTTTCATTGGTGGGGCTGGTGGCGGCCGCACTTTTTACTCCGGTGGGTCTGCAAGTGGGCCTGTGGGGCGCGCAAAAAGCCTTGCCAGCTTTATCGGTCGATGAGGCCGAAGGCAGCCTGCTGACCGGCTTTATGCTGCAAGGGGTGCGCTATAAGGATGCGCAGCTGCAACTGAACGCCAAACAGCTGAATCTTGTTATTGAAGGTAAGTGCTTACTGACGCCTGAGCTTTGTATTGACCAATTGGCCGTCGAAGGGGTCACGCTCGATATTGATTTGCCCGCGAATAAGGAGGATACATCGTCGGAAGACGTATCCACGTCGGTTATCCACGCGCCGTTGCCTATTCATGTCAATGCCTTTGCTTTTAACGAGGTGGCGATTCAGGTCGCTGGACAGTCGGTGAGTTGGCACCAACTGCAAGGTGGCGTGCATTTTGTGGGTGATACGTTAACTGTATCGCCGACCGATTGGCAGCAGTTGGTGGTGAGTCTGCCGAGCAACACCGAGCCTCAACAAAATACCGACCAAGCGGTCGGCAAACCGGATAGCGCGGTGGCAAGCACGCCATGGCATTACCCAGGCTTGGAGTTACCCACGGTGGCGCTGCCGCTGGCTATCGAGGTGGAGCAGCTTCGTCTGCAAGATACGCGGATTGAAGCGGGCACAGTACAAACCCTCTCAGCGTTATCCTTGGCGGGTAGCGTTCGAGGCAGTGCGGTAACCATTGATAGCTTCTCGGTGGCTGCTCCCCAAGGCACGGCAAGCCTTGCGGGTGATATTGCACTCGAGGGTGAGTACCCACTGACCTTGCAAACCCAGTTGACCACTCATCTCGCCCCGCTTCAAGGCCAAGCCTTATCACTGTCGGCTTCAGGAAGCCTGGCCGCGCTTGAGCTAAGCGCGAATGCGCGCGGTCCGGTGACGGCGACACTGGAAGGAGAGGCAAACCTGCTGGCGGCGAACTTACCTTTTGCGGTGCAATTGGGTAGCGAGGCATTGACGTGGCCGCTGACGGGGGAAGCGATCGCGGCATTACGCGAGCTACAATTTCACGCCGAAGGGGATTTGTCTGACTATCAGCTCGGCTTACAAACCGGTGTCGGTGGCCCTGACGTGCCAACCACTCAGCTGAATCTTGCCGGCCAAGGCAGCCTGACGGCGCTGACCCTCTCGCAGCTGGAGGCCAACACGCTCGGGGGCAAGGTGGCTGGCCGTGCCAGCGTAGATTGGTCCAGCGTGCCTTTTTGGCAAGCTGAGTTAGGCTTTGCCAACATTCAACCTCAGCAGCAATGGCCAGAGGTGACGGGAGATTTAACCGGTGCAATCAGCCACCGTGGCCGCTTAACCGCCCAAGGCGGCTGGGATGTGTCGGTGCCCACGTTGGTGGTGCATGGCGAGTTGCAAAAACTGCCGCTAGCGGTCGCGGGCGCGCTCAATGCGCATGATCGTGATGGCGATGGTCAGCCGAGCGTGTCAACACCGGGGTTGACGCTGTCACACGGTCCCAACCAAGTGACGGCGCAAGGGCAAGTGCGTGATGAGTGGCAAATGGGGCTATCGGTCGATATTGCTGATTTGTCGCAATCCTTGCCCATGCTCACTGGTGTGATCCGCGGAGATGCGCGACTGAGCGGGCCGTTTGCACAGCCAACCGCAAAGTTGGCACTCCATGCTAAGCAGCTGCGTTGGCAAGATGTGCGCATTAATCAGCTAACGGTAGACGGCAATCTTGCCGTGAAAGACCGCTTGGGTGGTGATCTGACGGTATCGGTATTGGGCGGGCGCTATCAAACCGTGCGTTTAGATAACCTCGATTTAACCGTGCGCGGTGATGAAGCCGCCCATCAGCTGGATTTGCGCTGGCAAGGTGCTCCAGCTTCTGGCGGGCTGCGCATTGAAGGTGCATTGTCGCGAGACACAGGCTGGCAAGGAAAGTTACTCGATACATCGGTGAGCGTGGAAGATCTTGGCGACATCGTGCAGCAAAGTGCAGCACCGATTACGCTCCGTTTCGCCGATATGCAAACTGAGGTTGGCGAGCATTGTTGGCAGTGGCAATCGACCTCTTTGTGCTTATCGCAACCGGCGACAATCGGCGCGCAAGGGGAGGTGGTTGCCAAGATTGAAGGCTTTGAAGCCGCGCAAATCGCTGCCTTCTTACCGCCGGAATGGCAACTTGATACACGTGCCAATGCCGCGGTTCATGCACGCTGGCAGCCTGACGCCTCGCCGGATGTGCAAGCCTCGATTGATATCGCGGATGGTGATGTGCGCCAGCAGGCCGACACACCACTGGTGATTGGCTGGCAGCATGCCAATCTCAATGCGCGTTGGCATCAGGATAAATTGCAAGGCGCGATGGCGCTGACATTGTCCGAAGGAGGCACCCTAGCCTCGGCCTTTACCTTGACCGATCTGTTGGCGCCAAGTCGCGCCTTATTGGGGGAGGTGACGGTCAATGACGTTCAACTCGCGACACTCGAACCTTTGCTGGGTAGCGATCAGCAAGCAGATATTAATGGTGAAGTGAACGCTAACTTGCGGATGGAGGGGCCGCTGACCTTGCCGAATGTGTACGGCGGGCTGACGATTGACGCGTTACGAGTCAAAGGCTTGGCTTCACCTGTCGATGTGAACGATGGGCGGTTAGCACTCACGGTGGATGGTAAGCAAGGCAAGGTAGAAGGCGAGCTAGTGACGCCGGATGGTGTGCTGGCACTTAACGGCGATGGGCAATGGCCCAGCATGGACGACTGGCGCTTTGGCTTAAACGTGGCGGGGGATACCTTACGCGTCAACGTGCCGCCCATGGTGCGGCTGGATGTGGCACCTGACCTCACGGTATCGGCAACGCCGCATGATATGACTATTCGGGGCGATATTCGTGTGCCTTGGGGGCGGATTGAAGTCGAGAATCTGCCCGAGTCTGCGATCACGGTCTCGGATGATACGGTCCTGCTGAAAGAGAACTATGTGCCAGAGGATATTGAGCAAAGTGAATCTGTGCCCTTTAATTTACAGACTGATGTGCGACTGGAGCTGGGGCAAGATGTGCAATTAGCGGCGTTCGGACTGAAATCGCGTTTGGCAGGAGCGCTTAACATCAAAAACAATCAGCAAGGTGCCTTAATTGTGGGGAATGTGAGCCTGCTGGACGGTACTTACCGCTCGTTTGGCCAAGACTTGCTGATTAAAAAGGGTGAGATCTTATTCAATGGCCCCGCTGATCAGCCGTATTTGCAGGTGGAAGCGATTCGAAATCCTGAACGCATCGAAGGGGATGTCACAGCAGGGATCCGTTTAACGGGGCCCGCCGATGACCCGGTTGCTGATGTGTTTATGGATCCGGCAGGCTCGCAGGCAAACGCCCTGTCTTATTTGTTACGTGGCCGCGCGCTTGATGCCGGCGCCGGTGATGCCAATATGACCTCGATGCTGATTGGCTTAGGCTTAGCGCAAAGTGGCAAGCTAGTGGGCGAAATCGGTCAAGCGTTCGGTGTGGAAGATCTCACTCTTGATACCGCTGGCACGGGTGATGAGCAGAAAGTAGAAGTATCGGGTTATATCCTGCCCGATCTAGAGGTGAAATACGGTGTGGGGATCTTCGATGCGATAGGGGTGTTTACGGTGCGCTACCGATTGATGCAAGACCTTTATCTCGAAGCGGTCTCTGGGGTGGATCAAGCGGTGGATTTGCTCTATCAGTTTGAGATCAAATAGAGGAAAAAAGCCCGCGAAGGCTCGCGGGCTTATGTGTCATTGACGCGGAGGATTACTGCTTTGCGCGCTCAAATGATGACAGGATTTCGTCTTTTGCCGCCTGGGCATCTTCCCAGCCATCCACTTTCACCCACTTGCCTGCTTCTAGCTCTTTATAGCGCTCGAAGAAGTGCGTGATTTGGGCTTTTAGCAGCTCAGGCAGATCGTTCACGTCTTTCACGTGATCGTACTCTTTGGTTAACTTGCTGTGCGGTACGGCGATCACTTTCGCATCTTCGCCCGACTCGTCGGTCATTTTTAGCACGCCAACAGGGCGGCAGCGGATCACTGAGCCTGGTACCAATGGGAAGGGAGTGGGTACCAGCACGTCGACAGGGTCACCGTCCAACGACAAGGTGTGGTTCACATAGCCATAGTTACATGGGTAGAACATAGGCGTTGCCATGAAACGGTCAACGAAAACGGCGCCGCTGTCTTTATCGACTTCATACTTGATAGGATCGGCGTTAGCTGGGATCTCAATCACCACATAAATATCTTCAGGCAGCTCTTTGCCCGCAGGGACCTGGTTCAGGCTCATGGGATGTCCTTTTGTTTAATGAAAAAGTGTGTGCCAATTATAACCGCCAAGCGTGAAAATAACAGAGGCGACCGTGTTGGCCGCCTCTTTATCATGGAAGACTGTCGTTAGGCGTCTATTTTGCGCTTATTCGTCGTCATGATCCGGATAAGCGTCGAGATACTCCTCGACTTTATCGACCATATTGCTCGAGCCAACAAAGAATGGGACGCGCTGATGGAGCTCATTCGGAGCGATGTCCATGATTCGCTGGGTGCCATCGGTTGCTTTGCCGCCGGCTTGCTCGATAATAAACGCCATCGGGTTGCACTCATACAGCAAGCGCAGTTTGCCATTGGGGTAGGCGAGCGTGCTGGGGTAGAGGTAAATGCCGCCCTTTAGCAGGTTACGGTGAAAGTCAGCGACCAAGGAGCCAATATAACGCGACGTGTAAGGACGTTTCTCTTGTGGGACGTTTTCTTGACAGTATTTGATATATTTTTTGACGCCTTGCGGGAACTTGATGTAGTTCCCTTCGTTAATCGAGTAGATATTGCCGTCTTTAGGAATGGTCATGTTTTCGTGAGACAGGCAAAACAGGCCGAGGGACGGGTCATAAGTGAAACCATGCACACCATCACCGGTGGTGTAAACCAACATGGTCGATGAGCCGTAAATGATATAGCCGGCGGCGACTTGGCGGTGACCGGGCTGGAGAAAATCTTCTTCGGTGGGCGGTGTCCCCACAGGCGAGACGCGGTGGTAAATGGAGAAAATGGTGCCAACAGAGACGTTAACATCAATGTTAGAGGAGCCATCAAGTGGGTCAATCAACACCACATATTTGGCATTACGGTTAAGCTGTTTATTAAAAATAACCGCGTCATCTTCTTCTTCACTGGCCACGCCACACACTTGGTCGCGCGCTTCCATCGCGGCTTTAAATTTTTCGTTGGCATAGACGTCGAGTTTTTGCTGCTCTTCGCCTTGTGCGTTTTCCGTCCCAATCGCGCCGGCAATGTCGACTAAGCCGGCTTTGTTGATTTCACGGTTAACAATTTTGGCGGCCAGACGAATCGAGGCGAGAAGAGAAGATAAATCGCCGCTAGCATGCGGAAACGCGTGTTGCTTCTCAACAATGTACTCGCCGAGGGTCTTAATGTCGGGCATTCTCAATCCTTAATGATGATGAACTGTCTTTCTTGTGCAATCGGATACATGGGCAGTGGGCTGCCTCTTGGAATCGCCGCTATTCTAGCTTTCGTGACTTTTTAATCGTACTGAAGAAATGAATCAGGCGAGGGAAGTGTGATCGCGACATAAAAACCATGTCAGATGCGCGCAAGCGATAAGACCCAAGCGTTAATCCGAGGCATAATAAACGCCTGCGCCAAACGGCAGGGCAATCAACAATACAGTGAAGGCTATGCATATTCATATTTTAGGCATCTGCGGGACTTTTATGGGTGGCGCAGCCATGCTGGCAAAACAACTTGGGCACACGGTGACGGGCTCTGATAGCCATGTTTACCCACCGATGAGCACACTACTGGAGTCTCAGGGAATCGATATTATCGAAGGCTATGACCCTGCCCAACTATCGCCTGCACCTGACTTAGTGGTTATTGGCAATGCCATGAGTCGAGGCAACCCTTGTGTTGAGGCGGTCCTCAATCAAGGGTTGCCTTATACATCTGGCCCGCAATGGCTGCACGACTTTTTACTGCAAGACCGCTGGGTGCTGGCGGTATCTGGCACTCACGGAAAAACCACCACCGCGAGTATGCTGGCGTGGATTTTAGAAGACTGTGGTTATCAACCTGGCTTTTTGATTGGTGGGGTGGCGAGTAACTTTAACGCGTCGGCGCGATTAGGAGAGAGCCCGTTTTTCGTGGTGGAAGCCGATGAATATGACAGTGCGTTTTTCGATAAGCGCTCTAAGTTTATTCATTACCAACCGAAAACTTTGGTGATCAACAATCTTGAGTTCGATCATGCTGATATTTTTGATGATCTGGCGGCGATCCAGAAGCAATTCCACCATGTGATTCGCACCGTGCCAGGGATTGGGCAGATTATCGCTCCGTCAGACGATGCCAATGTCACGGATACCCTCGCCATGGGATGCTGGAGCGAGTGTGTTTATGCGGGCCCGGATGGTCAGTGGCAGAGTGTGAAAAAAGCCCCGGCTGGTAGCCAGTTTGATGTGTACTTTGCCGGTGATCTCGTGGGGACGGTGAGCTGGGATTTGGTCGGTGACCACAATGTGCGTAACGCCTTGATGGCGATAGCAGCGGCCCGCCATGTGGGGGTAACCCCGGACCTTGCTTGTCAATCGCTCGAACGATTTATCAATACCAAGCGTCGGCTTGAGTGGCGCGGTGAGCAAGCCGGCGTCACTGTATATGACGATTTTGCCCATCACCCAACGGCGATTCGATTAACCCTTGAGGGGGTGCGCGCGAAAGTAGGCAGTGGCCGTATTTTGGCGGTGTTAGAACCACGCTCCAATACCATGAAGCAAGGGGTGCATAAAGACACCTTGGCAGCGTCATTAGCCCGTGCGGACGCGGTGTTCTTGTACCAACCGCAAGGGCTGGATTGGTCGCTCGACGCGGTGGCGGACAGTTGCACCCAGCCGACGCACATCCATGCCGATATTGAAGCCCTTGTCGCTGCGCTTTGCGAGCAAGCCCAAGCAGGCGATACCGTGCTGGTGATGAGCAACGGTGGATTTGGCGGCATTCATGACAAGCTGCTAACAGCACTGGCGAGTAAGGAGGCGGTTTATGGCGGATAAACGAATAACCTTGGCGTGGACAGGCGCATCCGGTGCGCCCTACGGCCTACGTTTGCTCGAGTGCCTGCTTGCGCAAGACTATCAGGTTTTCTTATTGATTTCGTCGGCCGCACGTGTGGTGTTGGCGACCGAGCATGGGCTGAAGTTGCCCGCCGGGCCGGATGCGGCGAAAAAGGTGTTAGTGGAACACTTACAATGCCACACCGATAAGCTGGTGGTGTGTGGCAAAGAGGATTGGTTTTCGCCTGTTGCGTCTGGGTCTGCGGCGCCGAAGCAAATGGTGGTGTGTCCCTGCTCGGCAGGCTCGCTATCGTCCATTGCGCATGGGTTGTCCGATAACCTGATTGAGAGAGCTGCCGACGTGGTGCTTAAAGAGCGCGGACAGTTGCTATTGGTGGTGCGCGAGACACCGTTTTCGACCTTGCACCTAGAGAATATGCACAAGCTGTCGCAGATGGGGGTAACGATTATGCCCGCCGCGCCAGGCTTTTATCATCAGCCTCAGTCAATTGACGACTTAGTGGACTTTATGGTGGCGCGCATTTTGGACCACTTGGGGGCAGAACAAACCTTGGTGCCGCGCTGGGGCTATGATCAACGCCAGCGGTAATAAATGTTCAGGCACGCCGATGCGTGCCTGAACCGTATGGTTAAGGTTTTAACACCATCACATGGACACTCGCACCCTCGAGCACTTTGGCGGCGACTGAGCCCAGCATCATTTTATTGACGCGTGAGCGCTTATGGCTTGGCATCACAATCAGATCGCAGCCGATGCGCTCTGCCGTTTTAATGATCCCCTTGTAGGGCTTGCCTTCTTCAACAGAGACCTGACAGGCCACGCTTTTGGGGACGTATTTATCCGCAAACCCTTGTAAGTTGCGCTTCATGTCGCGTTTCATTTTATTGGCAGCTTCTTCAGGGAAGTAAGAGGCGACCATCGAATTGTGAATGCCGGGCAGTACAGTGAGCAGGTGTATTTTGGCCCCTGACTGGCTGGCGAGCCAAACGGCGTGATCCACTGCGGTATCTGCAAAGCTTTCGTCGTTCAAATCAACGGGAACCAAGATATGTTTATACATAGCGATATCCTTTGCGCTTATAAAAGAAAGGGGCACGTGTTACACACGTCCCCCTGTTATTAGGCTTGGCGAATACGACGGCGTTGATTCCACCCCAACAATGCCAATAGCAAGAGGGTGGGGACAAACACCCACTCTTTCCATGGACGGGCATTATCAACCGTCACCGTTTTGATTTGCCAGTCAAAATCGATGCCCGCTTTGTCAGCGTCACTGCCAAACTGGATCATATCCACCAACAACTTGTCATCTTCCTCACGAAGCATTAAGCCTGTGTCGTTAATGCGGGCTTCACCGCTTTCAAGGCTATGATCCACGGGCAGAACCACGTGTTTGGAGACTTGCTCACCAAAGAAGTTTTCCCCTTCCACTTCAAGTTGTAGCGGTTTTCCTTCTGGTAGCTGCTCCGCTACACGGATGATCTCTGTGCCTGGGAAGCTGGTGGTCGGTGGATACACTTCGTCCCACCAAAACCCTGGGCGGAAGAGGGAGAAGGTGATTAACAACAGCAGTGCGGTTTCCCACCATTTGTTCTTGGTCATCCACCAACCTTGTGTCGCGGCAGAAAAAGCCAGCATGGCTATTGTCGCCGACACAATGGTCAAAATCAGGTGGAAGGGGCCATCGAGATCGAGCAACAACAACTGAGTGTTGAAGATAAACATAAATGGCAGGATGGCGGTGCGAATATCGTAGGTGAAACCTTGCACACCGGTGCGGATGGGGTCGGATTTAGCGATCGCTGCCGCCGCAAAGGCAGCCAGCCCCACCGGGGGCGTGTCATCGGCAAGGATACCAAAGTAGAACACAAATAAGTGCACCGCGATCAGTGGAATGATCAGCCCTTGTTGTGCACCTAAGGTAACAATGACCGGCGCCATCAGGGTGGAGACCACGATATAGTTGGCGGTAGTCGGCAGTCCCATCCCTAATAGCAAGCTGATGACCGCGGTAAACAGCAGCATCAGGAAGATGTTACCGCCGGAGATGAACTCGACGAAGTCTGTCATTACCAAGCCGATACCGGTGAGTGTCACCGTGCCCACCACGATCCCGGCCGCTGCGGTGGCGACACCGATACCGATCATGTTGCGCGCACCAGTAACAAAGGCCTCGGCTAAGTCTGTCACCCCGTCGCGGATCTCTTCTTTAAAGTTGGTACGCTGGTTGAAGTAGGCAATCAGCGGGCGCTGGGTGAGAATGATAAAAATCATAAACACAGTCGCCCAAAACGCAGACAGGCCTGGTGAGAAGCGCTCGACGGTCAAGCACCATACCAATACGCCGATTGGCAGCAGGTAGTATAAGCCTGAACGCACGGTGGGGCCCGGCTCTGGCACTTCGGACAAATCGGCCGCCGCGGGGTCTTCCGCTGCTTGCGATTTATACTGGGCGGAGTAGCGTACTAAAAGTACATAAGCCACCAAGGTGAGGGTACCGATGACTACGGTTGCCATGGCGCCAAATACATCCTTGGTCCAACCAATGCCGTAGTAAACCGCAGCGCTGAGCACCAGCAAGCCGACAAATACCGTCATGAATGAGAACAGTTTTTGCAATACCGTGCTGGTATGGCGGCGTGGTAAGCCTTCCATACCGGCTTTACAGGCCTCTAGGTGCACGATGTAAATCAGCGCAATATAAGAGATCAGTGCAGGGAGTAGCGCGGCTTTAATCACCTCGACGTAGGAAATCCCCACGTATTCCACCATCAAGAATGCGGCAGCGCCCATAATCGGCGGAGTCAGCTGGCCATTGGTCGACGCGGCAACCTCCACCGCCCCGGCTTTATGGCTCGGGAAACCCACGCGTTTCATCAGTGGAATGGTGAAAGTCCCGGTGGTGACGACGTTGGCAATCGATGAGCCCGAGACCAAGCCTGAGAGGCCAGAGGCCACGACCGCGGCTTTCGCAGGACCGCCGCGCATATGGCCTAATAGTGAGAAGGCCACTTTAATAAAATAGCCACCGGCGCCGGCACGGTCGAGGAGTGCGCCGAAGAGCACAAACAGAAAGACGAAAGAGGTGGACACCCCCAGTGCTACGCCAAAGACGCCTTCAGTCGTCAGCCACAAGTGTGACATGGCTTTGTTCAAGCTTGCCCCTTTGTGAGCGATGACATCCGGCATGTAGGGGCCGGCAAAGGTATAGAGTAAGAAGACACCAGCCACCACCATCAATGGGGGGCCAAGGGCGCGGCGTGTTGCTTCCAACATCAGAATCATGCCGATGGCGGCAACCGTGATATCAAACGAGGTGTAAGCACCAGCGCGATCAGCAAGCTGATTGTAAAAAAGGAAGAGATAACCTGCGGCTAAACTGCCTACGAGCGCAAAAACCCAATCGAGCAAGGGAACGCGATCACGGGGTGAGGTTTTACGCGCGGGATAAGCGGTATAAGCCAAAAACATTGCGAACGCTAAATGGAGCGAACGTGCTTCGGTATTATTGAGTACGCCAAAGTCGAGCGCAAAAGGTAGCGGTGACGCATACCAAAGCTGAAAAAGGGACCAGCAAAGTGGTACCAGCCAAAGAATACGTCCTGATAGTCCATGCGGTGATCGTGCGCCTGTGTCTGCTTGCGCCACCATGTCTTGCACATCAGGAGACGATTGATGTGTCTTCGTCATGCAGTTTGTCCTTATTATCATATGCACCGCTGATGCGGCTACAGTGTCCCGAGAAATGCATACCCGGCTGCGTCACTCTCCATGAGCGACTCGCCTGTCTGCAGCCCACTGCTACGTTCGCAGTATAATTGACGTTTAACGAAAGCGTGAACAGTGTGTGGCAGCTAAAGGCAGATAGTAACAGAGGGGTATCAAAAAATTAAAACGATGTTATCGCTTTTGCTTTCGTTGTGGCGACTCAAAAGTAAGACAGGGCAGGTAGGCAGCGGCTTCACGCTGCCTGACAAAGGAATCAATAATGATATTCAAAGAGATCACACACGGCCTCAAATAAGGCTTCTGTGCTGGTACCGCGGGTGGGTGTGATAAAGATGGTGTCGTCTCCAGCCACTGCTCCTAGGATACCTTCAGCCTTGCCCAGAGAGTCAAGTAGACGAGCGATGAGTTGCGCCGCCCCTGGCCCCGTATGGATCACCACCACAGCCTCATTATAGTCAATTTCCATCACGAGCTCGCGCAAGGCGCTGCCAGTGGTTGGGACACCGAGTTCAATCGGTAAGCAATAGACCATTTCCATTTTGGCGTTGCGGGTACGCACAGCGCCGAACTTGGTCAACATGCGTGATACTTTCGACTGGTTGATGCCCTCAAATCCTTGAGCACGTAGGGCTTCGACAATCTCACCCTGAGAACTGAACTTTTCTTCTTTGAGGATCGCTTTAAACGCTCGAACCAATTGGTCTTGTTTTTCTGAGTTACGCATGACGGCAGACTCGCAATGACAAACGAGTGGCTATTTTGCATATACATGCAACGAGGGGCAATCACTGAGGGTGTAAAATGGCGACAATATCACTGTTGCTGACCAGACACCCCACGACAACGAAAGGGTGGGGGAAAGGGAGAGCGAAAAAATGAGAGCTTAGGCTGATCATCACCGCCTGAGGCTTGAGTGGGGGTAGGGGCGGGCATATGATGAAGCAACAGTTCGCACCATTGATGGGCGATTTGTGCCCGAACAGAAGCCGGACCGGATCCGGACTATAAGAAATATCGAAAGGAGAACGACATGAAAGTTGCTGTGATTGGCGCCGCGGGAGGCATTGGTCAGGCTCTAGCCCTACTGCTAAAAAACAATTTACCAGCCGGTTCCGACCTGGCTTTGTATGATATCGCTCCTGTTACGCCAGGTGTGGCGGTTGACCTCAGTCATATCCCCACGCCGGTCACCATCAAAGGCTACAGCGGCGAAGACCCAACGCCAGCACTTGATGGGGCTGATGTGGTATTAATCTCTGCGGGGGTGGCCCGTAAGCCGGGTATGGATCGCTCTGACTTGTTCAATGTAAATGCCGGGATTGTTAAGTCATTGGCGGAAAAAATCGCCGATGTCTGTCCAAAAGCCTGCGTAGGCATTATCACTAACCCAGTGAACACCACGGTGGCGATTGCCGCGGATGTACTGAAAGCCAAGGGCGTGTATGACAAAAACAAACTGTTTGGCGTGACCACGCTGGATGTGATCCGCTCTGAAGCCTTTATCGGTGAGCTGAAAGGCATGGATCCACGTGAAGTGTCTATTCCTGTTATCGGTGGCCACTCGGGCGTGACCATTCTGCCGCTATTGTCACAAGTAAAAGGGGTGACGTTTAGCCAAGAAGAGGTTGAAGCCTTGACCCCACGCATTCAAAACGCTGGCACCGAAGTGGTGGAAGCCAAAGCCGGTGGTGGTTCTGCGACCTTGTCTATGGGTCAGGCTGCATGCCGTTTTGGTCTATCACTGGTCCGTGCCCTGCAAGGCGAACAAAACGTGGTGGAATGCGCGTACGTTGAAGGCAGTGGCGAGCATGCCCGTTTCTTTGCTCAACCCGTACGTCTAGGCAAAGAAGGGGTCGACGAGATCCTAAGCATCGGTGAGCTCAGTGCCTATGAGCAACAAGCGATGGACAAGATGCTAGAAACGTTGCGTAAAGATATTAAAATGGGCGAAGAGTTCGCGGCAAAGTAGCGGGCAATTCGACATTTTTGGTCAGAGAAGCGGCGCAACAGCGCCGCTTTTTATTTTGGCTAGGGGCTTATATTGAGCTAGGTGTTGCGGTCAACAGCTAAATGCGCCAACGCCACTAAGGCGTGTTTATACGGGGTATCTGGCAGCGTATCGAGCGCACGGATCGCTTTTTCTGATTCCTGCTCGGCACGTTTTCGCGTATAGGCGAGAGAGCCGCAGGCGTCCATACAGGCCAGAATCGCCTCGAGTTTATCGCGACCATTGCCTTTTTCGATGGCGGTACGGATCATCGCCGACTCTGCCTCAGACCCATGTTGCATGGCGTGCAACAAAGGCAATGTCGGTTTGCCTTCGGCGAGATCATCGCCCGTTTGCTTACCCATTTCATCGTCAGCGCTGGTGTAGTCAATCACATCATCAATTAACTGGAACGCCGTCCCGAGGTAACGGCCATAGTCTTGAAGGGCTTTCTCCGTCTCCGCGTCCGCCTCGTTAAGAATCGCGCCAATCTGGGTGGCTGATTCAAACAAGCGCGCCGTTTTAGAGTAGATCACCTGCATGTAACTGGTTTCTGTGGTATCAGGGTCGTTACAATTCATCAATTGCAGCACTTCCCCCTCAGCGATCACATTGGTAGCCTCACTCATTAAGTCCAGAATGCGTAACGAGCGCAGGCTGGTCATCATTTGAAACGAGCGGGTATAAATGTAGTCACCGACTAACACACTGGCCGCATTACCAAACAAGGCATTGGCCGTTGCGTTACCGCGACGCAAATCGGATTCATCGACCACGTCATCATGGAGCAAGGTGGCGGTGTGAATAAACTCAATAAACGCGGCGGCGGTGGTATGTTTGTCACCGTGATAACCAAGCGCACGCGCCGCTAATACAGCGAGCATCGGGCGCAGTCGTTTACCACCGCTGTTGACGATGTAAAAGCCGAGCTGATTGATTAGCGCGACATCAGAGTTTAGCTGGGCGAGGATCTTTTGATCGACCTGCGCCATGTCGTCACTAATTAAGGCTTGGATTGATTTGAAATCCATGAATATATCCGGGCGTTGTCCTAGTTACTTGCCTGCCGAGCTAACGAAATAAATCACAACTCACTAGCAGCAAGAGGCGAAATATTGCATGTTAATACGTTCAGAATGGCGTGAAACCTTCGTCAGTATCGGCACCAGAGCGGGTATTTAGCTTCGCATAGTACACCAGATAACAGGCGACGAGATAGCGCTCACACAGGGAAAATGTGCGGGAATTAATGCTGAGCACCTTTTCACCAATTTTCTTGCTTTCCCCTCTTGCCTCAAATCAATTTCTGCCGTAGAATTCGCGCCCTATTGATGAATTATATGCGCACCCCTTGTTGCTCAATAATGCAGCAGGCCGTGCGGAAATGCGGAGTAAAACATGTACGCAGTTTTCCAAAGTGGTGGTAAGCAACACCGAGTAAGCGAAGGCCAGACTATTCGCTTGGAAAAGCTAGACGTTGAAACTGGCGCAAGTGTAGAACTTGACAAAGTATTGCTAGTGGCAAACGGCGAAGACGTTAAAGTTGGCGCGCCTTTTGTTAGCGGTGCAAAAGTAACAGCAGAAGTTGTTACTCACGGTCGCGGCGATAAAGTGAATATCGTTAAGTTCCGTCGTCGTAAACATTCTCGCAAGCACATGGGCCACCGTCAGTGGTTCACTGAAGTCAAAATCACTGGCATCAGCGCTTAAGAGTAGGAGAGAGAAGAGATGGCACACAAAAAAGCTGGCGGTTCTACTAAAAACGGCCGCGATTCAGAAAGTAAACGCCTAGGTGTTAAACGCTTCGGTGGTGAGTCTGTACTAGCAGGTAACATCATCGTTCGTCAACGTGGTACTAAATTCCACGCAGGCAATAACGTAGGTTGCGGTAAAGACCACACTCTATTCGCTCTGTCTGATGGCAAAGTGAAATTTGAGACCAAAGGTCGTCATAACCGTAAATTCGTTACTATCGAAGCTGAATAAGCTTCAACGCCAAGCGAATTTTTGAAGCCCTGCCTTTTGGCGGGGCTTTTTATTGTGTCTGGTGATCACCGGTCAGTGAGCGTCTGATCAGAGCAGCACAGAAAAGCGGTCAAAACAGAAAAATGATCCTAAGATCGATAAGATCGCCATTCACTAATCTGGGATAAAACTAATTGCAATAAACGTGCGTTTTAGCGATTGGTGCGGAGAAGTTAGCATGAAGTTTGTAGATGAAGCGATTATTCGCGTCGATGCCGGAGACGGGGGCAATGGCACCGTTAGCTTCCGGCGGGAAAAATATGTCCCTAAAGGGGGCCCAGATGGCGGTGATGGCGGCGATGGTGGTGACGTCTATCTGCTGGCCGACGAAAACCTGAATACCCTGATCGATTACCAGTTTGAGCGCTTTCATTCTGCGGCTCGTGGCGAAAACGGTCGCGGTGGCAACTGTACCGGTAAACGGGGCGACGACTTGGTGCTGAATGTTCCGGTGGGCACGCGCGCCATCGATGAAGATACCGGTGAAGTGATTGCCGATTTAACCGAGCATGGCATGCAGGTAATGGTGGCCAAAGGCGGGTTTCACGGCTTAGGCAATACCCGATTTAAGTCGTCCATCAACCGCGCCCCACGACAAAAAACCATGGGAACCAAAGGCGAAGTTCGTCAGCTGCGTTTGGAGTTGTTGCTGTTGGCTGATGTGGGGATGTTGGGCTTGCCGAATGCGGGTAAATCCACCTTTATTCGTGCGGTATCCGCGGCGAAACCGAAAGTGGCTGATTATCCTTTTACCACCTTGGTGCCAAGCTTAGGCGTGGTCCGTGTAGCGGCTGACAAGAGCTTTGTGGTGGCCGATATTCCAGGCCTGATTGAAGGTGCGGCGGATGGCGCTGGGTTGGGTATCCGCTTCTTGAAGCACCTAGAGCGTTGCCGCGTCTTATTGCACATGATTGACTTGCTGCCCGTGGATGGTACCGATCCGGTCGATAACGCGTTCACCATTATTGATGAGCTGAACCAATACAGCGAAAAGCTGGCGGATAAACCGCGTTGGTTGGTGTTTAATAAAGTGGATTTGATGCCGGAAGACGAGGCGCAGGCGCAGATTGACCGCGTGCTTGAGGCATTGGCGTGGGATGACAAATACTATGCGATATCTGCGATTAATAAAGCGAACGTCCAACCGCTTATTTACGATCTGATGGCGTCGATTGAAGCGCTACCCGCGCCGAAACCTGAAGTTGAGCCGGAAGATGAGACAGTGGCGTTTAAGTGGGATGATCACCACGAACAGCAGCTCAATCAAAGTGATGACGACGATGATTGGGACGACTGGAACGAAGACGACTACGATGTCGAGATCATCTACAAGCCTTAATCTTATAAAGCCGTTACTGTTGTAGCGGCTTTTTTTATCTCCGACGTGGCGATAATCTGAGCACAACTTTATTTGCATCAAAGACCGAGATGACGCTGTGGTGAATACTGCGAGTAGATAAGTGCAACGAAGAGGGATTTTTGAGGTGGGAAAGCGGTTAACCGAACCAGAGCAACGGGCCATATCGCGTCTGGTGATTGAAGTCGGCCAGCGGCTATTACAGCATGGTGCGGAAAGTAAACTCGTCAGTGATGTGAGCATCCGTTTAGGGCGGGCGCTAGGGCTCGATAGCGTTGAACTGGCGTTATCGGCGAGCTCCTTAGTGGTCACCACACTCAGTCAAGGTCACTGCATTACCACCGCCAGACGTTGTCCCGATCGCGGGATTAATATGAAAGTGGTGACCGATATCCAGCGCACGGTCATTTTGGCCGAGAAAGGGATCCTCGACGCCTTGGCGGTACGTAAGCGCTTGAGCCGGATTGAACCCTTTCGTTACCCACCTTGGCTCGTGGTGGGGATGATAGGGCTTTCTTGTGCGGCCTTTAGTCGTTTAGCGGGCGGTGATGCGGTGGTGTTTGCACTCACGTTTATCGCCTCTGCCACCGGTATGCGGGTACGCCAGTTGATAGCTCACCGTCAATTTAATCCGCTTCTCACCTTCGCGGTCACCGCCATGGTCACCACCTTGATATCCAGTGTGGGGACCATAATGCATTGGGGCAATGAACCCTTCCTCATCATGGCCTCATCAGTCTTAATGTTGGTACCTGGCTACCCGTTGATAAACGCGGTATCAGATATGGTCAAAGGCTTTGTCGATATGGGTATCGCACGCTGGACGATGGCATCCTTGCTCACCTTGGCAACAGCATTAGGCATTGTCGGTGCTATGAGTCTCGTGGGGGCGTGGGGATGGTTATGAGTTTATTGCTCGCCTTACTGGAAGATATGTTTTTTGCCATGATCCCTGCGGTGGGGTTTGCATTAGTGTTCAATGTACCGGTTAAGGCGCTCAAATACTGTGCTTATGGCGGTGCCGTGGGGCATGGCTTACGCTTTTTACTGATGGAGTCTGGTGTCGCGATTGAATGGGCCACGCTGGCTGGGGCGACCACGATTGGGTTTTTAGGTGTGTACTGGTCGCAGCGCTTTTTGGCGCACCCCAAGGTGTTTACCGTAGCAGCGATCATCCCGATGATCCCCGGCGTTTACGCGTTTAAAGCGATGATTGCGTTGGTAACCATCAACAATCAAGGCTATAGCCCTGCTTTATGGGCGAGCCTTATCGAAAACCTCACCACAGCCGGCTTTATTCTCTCGGCATTGGCCATTGGTCTTGCGATGCCCGGGTTATTGTTTTATCGTCGCCGACCAGTGATTTAAGGAAAAAGGCACCTAGAATGCGCATCAGTTTAGTGGCTGCGATGGCAAACGATCGAGTGATTGGCAAGAATAACCAAATGCCGTGGCATTTGCCGGCGGATTTAGCGTGGTTTAAACGCACCACCCTTGGTCACCCTGTGGTGATGGGGCGTAAAACCTTTGAGTCGATTGGTCGTCCGCTGCCCAAACGACCGAACATTGTGATCAGCCGCGACCCTGATTTTCAGCCAGAGGGCGTCACAGTGGTGAGCTCGCCAGAGCAAGCGCTTGAAACCGTGGTCGAGTATGAGGAGGTCATGGTGATTGGTGGCGGTACCATTTATCAGGCGTTTTTGCCCCGTGCTGACCGTTTGTACCTGACCTTTATCGATCTCGACGTCGACGGCGACACCCGCTTCCCGCAGTGGGGAGAAGGATGGGTGAAAACAGAGGTCGGCGCCCATCCTGTGGATGAAAAAAACGCCTACCCCGTCACTTTTACTGTCTGGGATCGTGCCTAAGTGGCGCTATTGTCTGCCGCTAACGTAAAGCAGGCTTTATCTTCCCAACGAAGGAGCGTGAGCTTACCGCCCCATACGCACCCAGTATCTAGCCCATAAAGCTTGGGCTGGATGGTGCCATTTAACGCCGCCCAATGGCCAAACACCACCGACTGATCAAGCGGCTGGCGCGCCGGCACCTCAAACCAAGGTAACAAACCACTGTCTTCGGCCTGGTTGGGCGGCAATTTGCATTGCATATCAAGGCGGCCATCTGGGAAACAAAAACGCATGCGGGTAAAGCTATTGATGATATAGCGATAGCGGTCAAGCCCGGTGAGTGTTGGATCCCACTGATCGGGGCTGTCGGCATACATGTTTTCTAGTAACCAGCGCTGATCATCACTGCGCAATATCGCTTCTACCTCGCGAGCACAGGCGATCGCTGTCTTTTTATCCCATTGCGGGCTAACCCCGGCATGGGTGAGTAAAAAGCCACCGTCTGGCGCGGAGACATCCATCAGAAGCGGTTGCTGAGAAAGCCAGCCGAGGAGTTGCTCCCTATCTGGCGCATCGAGAATGGGCTGGGTGTTGTCTTTGGCTTTGACCGGTTTTATGCCATGGGCAACGGCCAGTAAATGTAAGTCATGGTTACCCAAGACAACCTGAGCTGCGTCACCGAGCTGATAAAAGTAACGTAATACGCCAAGGGAATCTGGCCCACGTGCGACCAAATCCCCAACTGAGTACAAAGTGTCTTTATCTGGGGAAAACCCGACTTGGGTGAGAAGCGCATCTAATGTGCGCTCACAGCCATGGATATCCCCGACAAGATAGGTCGCCATATGCCTCCCTGTTGGGGTTAGTGGAGAATGTTTGGCAGCGCGAGACGAAACGGTGCGATGTCGACTTTAAATGACTGATCGTCTTGACCTTGCATGGTATAAAAACCTTGCATCACACCCACAGGGGTCTCGATGATGGTGCCACTGGTGTAGGTGTATTTTTCCCCCGCGGCAATCTTGGGTTGCTCGCCGACAACGCCTTCTCCTTCTATTTCTAGCTCTTTACCATTGGCATCGGTAATGAGCCATTTTCTGCGCATAAGTTGCGCAGGGGCATCGCCGCGGTTTTCAATGGTGACGGTATAAGAGAAGACAAAACGCTCATTGTCAGGCTCTGATTGGTCTTCCACGTATTGGGTCGCGACGTGAATCTCGAATTGCGATTGTTCAGTGGCTTGCAAATCAAGGCTCCTGTTTATGATGAGTGATTGGCGTCCAACCAGTTAGCTAAGCGGGAGAACTGCGCCAAAGTCATGTGCTCAGGACGTAAGCTAGGGTCGATACCGAGATCGGTCAAGGTGTCCGTGCTGACTAATGATTTAAAACAGTTACGTATGGTTTTGCGACGCTGATTAAAACCTTCACGACACACGCGCTCTAACCATGACAAATTGGTGACCGGGTGTGGCAGGGTTTTGTGTGGCACCAGACGGACAACGGCAGAGTCCACTTTTGGTGCGGGTTTAAAGGCACTCGGTGGCACTTCCAATACAGGGATGACTTGGCAGTAGTATTTTGCCATCACAGTGAGACGCCCATATGCTTTGGTGCCCGGGCCTGCAGCCAGACGGTTAACCACCTCTTTTTGCAACATAAAGTGCATATCTTGCACTTGATCGGCAAACGAGAACAGATGGAACATTAACGGTGTAGAGACATTGTATGGCAGGTTACCAAAAATCCGCAGTGGACCTTGCTTGGCAAGCTCGGCAAAATCAAACGCCATGGCATCGGCCTCATGGACCGTGAGTTTGCGTCCCATAAATGGATGACTGCGTAGGCGTGCGGCAAGATCACGGTCAAGCTCAACCACGTTTAAGTGATCAACTTGCTCAGTGACGGGCTCAGTGAGCGCGCCAAGGCCTGGGCCAATCTCAACTAGATTCTCGCCGGATTGGGGATTAATGGCTGACACTATCCCATCGATGACATATGGGTCGTTTAGGAAGTTTTGTCCGAAACGTTTTCTGGCACGGTGGCCTTGATGGACTTTATCGCTCATGCTTGCTATCTACTAATTCAATGGCGTGGGAGATGGCCGTCCGCAGGCTTCCTGTATCCGCCGTACCGGTACCCGCTAAATCCAGTGCAGTACCATGATCTACTGATGTTCTGACAAAAGGCAGACCCAGGGTAATATTCACTGAGCGGCCAAATCCTTTGAATTTTAACACAGGTAAGCCCTGGTCGTGATACATCGCCAGCACGGCGTCTGCATCTTGCAGGTATTTTTCCTGGAAAAGCGTGTCTGCAGGTAAAGGACCGACTAAATCCATCCCTTGTTGGCGCAGATCATCCAGCGCCGGCTCAATGGTGTCGATTTCTTCTGTTCCTAAACAGCCCCCTTCACCAGCATGCGGATTCAGGCCGCACACATAAATACGAGGATGTGTGATGGCAAACTTTTCGCGTAAGTCTTGATGCAAAATGCCGATAACGTCGTGCAAGCGCTCACGGGTGATGGCCTTGGAGACATAGGCCAATGGAATATGGGTGGTGACCAAGGCGACGCGTAGCCCCTCAGTGGCGAGCATCATCACGACTTGATTGACATTGGCGTGCTGGGCGAAAAACTCGGTGTGGCCACTAAAAGAGACCCCAGCACGGTTGATGATCCCTTTATGAACCGGACCGGTGACAATCGCGGCAAACTCGCCGCTCATGTTTCCTTCCGCGGCGCGGGTGAGGGTATCAAGTACATAGCGGCCGTTGGCCTCATCCAGTTGCCCGGGCGTCACCGGCGCGCCAATCGGCGTCTCTGCGACAATGAGCTCGCCCGCCTTGTGTGCTTGCGGCTCAGTGCGGGGATCGTAGTCGCGTAAGCTGATGGCTAGCCCTAACTGCTTGGCGCGCTCAGCCAGCATCTGCTTATTGGCGACGGCGACAAGCTGATGAGGCCAGGCATGAAGCGCCATGGCCAAGACAAGATCAGGCCCGATGCCTGCAGGCTCTCCGGGCGTAATCGCGATACGCTCAGCTGTCATCGGTGAGCACCTCGACGTAAGCCCCTGCGCGTAGCTCTTGCAGCCAGGCCTGCGCTTCTTCGTTGAATTTTCTATTGAACAGCATGCGGTAAGCGCGATTTTTCACTGCCGCATCGGTTTTATCCACTTCACGACGATCAGTGACTTCGACAATATGCCAGCCATGTACGGTTTTAAACGGCTCGCTGACTTGTCCTTCTGGCAGGGCATCGACTTTGGCTTTGAAGGCAGGCACATAGGCATCTGTGGTTGACCAACCTAGATCCCCCCCATTGACTGCCGAGCCAGGATCGTCGCTGTACTGCTTGGCGAGATCGGCAAAACTTTGCTCACCACGTCGGATTTGGTTCGTCAGTTGGTTGAGCTCTTTCTCCGCGCCTTTATCACTCAGTACGATCGATGGTTTGATCAGGATATGACGCGCTTTCACTTCGGTGACCGCGACCGTTTCTAGCCCTTGTACATCGTCAATTTTGAGAATATGGAAGCCAACCCCGCTTCTAAACGGCCCGATGATCGCCCCTTTACCTTGGTTGGTGATCTGGTCGGCGAAAATGGTCGGCATTTCTTCTCGTCGCAACCAGCCCCAATCACCGCCGTCGAGCGCTTTGGGCCCTTTGGAATATTCCATCGCCAGTTCAGCGACATTCCCGTCATGGCGTAGAGTATCGACTAAGCGATGAGCTTGCTGTTTCACGCTTTCACGCTCAGCCTTGCTAGCATCGTCGTCTAACTTGAGCTGAATATGCGAAAGTTTGTATTTCACTTTTTGCATTTTTTGCTCGTTTAGTTGGCTAGCGAGCGTCTCGACTTCTTGCGGTAAAATACTAATACGGCGCCGTACTTGCGCATTACGTGCTTCGGAAATGGTGAGCTCACGACGCACTTGTTCACGGTATTGTGCCCACGCGACACCTTGCTCAGCCATTTTTTCACGCAGGGCTTGTACGCTAACCGATTGCTCCTTAGCAATGTTTTCAATTGCTTGTTGCAATTGGCTGTCGTCTATCTGAATCCCTAAACGTTTAGCCTCTTGCAGCTGTAGCTCCTCAATAATCAGCCGCTCACGCATCTGCTCTTCAAGCACCTCTTGCGGCGGCAATTCGCGATCGCTGTTGGCGGCATTAAGGGTAACGGTACGACGCATCGCCGTCATATCACTTTTTAACACCACGCCGTCATTGACGACCGCAATCACGCGATCGAGTGCTTTCGGCGCGGCTTGTGTTAAAGGGGTCAGCAACACTAAAACGCCAGTGATGAGGGCGTGACTCCATTTGTTCATGCTTTGTCCACTTCTTTTCATAGGTTCAACAGTCCAGACCACAATATGGCGGGTTAGTTCTTCAGGGCAAAAGGATTACGATAACCCAACGCATTACCTGAGTCTGTGTTGAAGTTAAAGCCACTGTCAGCGCCCAGTCCCAATAGGCTAAACGAGAGGGTCACGTTGTTGTCGTATTCTGGGTCTGCATTAATATCAGAGCGCGAGAGTAAGTACTCGTTATAGCTCAGGCCGACCACCCAACAATCCGAGCGATAGGTCAGGCTAAACTGATTTTCTAGCATCACGTCTTGAGTCAGATCGCGCCAGTATTGGCCTTTAAAACTGAGGCCTCCCCACAATGGGAAGCCTGTGACCACACCGGCTTGGGATAGGCCGTCATCGGTGAGTGCGCTGATATCGCGGTTAGGCAAGGTAGACTCAATGTATTCTTGGGCCACATAGCGATAACTGGTTTGCGCGTAGAATTGTTGGCGGCGATACTCGGCAATCACGTTACCAAATTGCATTTCACTGAGGTTGCTGTCGTACTGCATTGATGCCCGTAAAAACAGGTAGTCATCAATATTCGCTTCCCCTTCGAGCGCCCACGATGAATAGTCAAAGGTTTCTGCGTCTTGGTTTGACGGCTGATCAAAGTAATAAATTTGCCCGAACGACAGGTTGAGTCGCTCTTTATAGCCACCGTCGTAAAAACGTGTGGTCGCCCCGTAAGTCAGCTGGTTAGCCGGGTTAACATAATCAATGCTGCTAAATTGATTGCCGCGGAACAACCCATAGTAGTCGGTTTGTAAGCGTGCGGTATCGTAGCCACCACCACTGAAGTTGACGGGGTTATAAATATCCCCTTGTTCTACGTCTTTGATGTACAAGTATTGTACTTGAGGTTCGATCGTTTGGCTAAAGTGCCCCCCCATCGCCCAAAAGTTACGCTCTAGAACCACGCCGGAATGCAAGCGCACGGTTGGGATTTTACGCTCCACCGACTTACTCAAGGTCGCCGTCGACTCGGCATCTGGCATGGCATTGTCAAAGCGCTGATCGTAATGGGTGTAGAGCATGCTGGCTTCGGCCGTGGCATTAAACCAAGGGCGTGTGAAGGGCATGGTCAAGGTCGGGGCGAGATGTGTGCGCGTTGCTTCGGGTTTATTCGGGTCGTCGTTAGCAAACACACTAAATTGTGCCGGTACGCTGATATCCAACCATGGCACCACTTGCGGCGCGTAGTAGTTAAAATCGACTTGCGGCATCAAACGATACACGCTGGTATTTTCTGTGAGCGGTTGGAAATCTCTCACGCGCACGGTGCTGTTCCAATCTAAGCCGCGGTAGCTGATTTCACCGGTTTGCAGCAAGGTATTGTCTTCCCGTTTACCTACGTCCGAGTCAATGTTTTGGAAGTAGGTGATGTCACTGACCTTGCTGTAATCGGCTTGGTAGCGCCAGTGACCCTGTACGCCGCTGTGTGTCCAATTAAAGCCCCAGCGTGCGTCAAGATCTGGGTTACGCTGATCATCAGGCAGATATTCTGAGTACAAGGCGCCTGAGCCGAGTGGGGTTAAGTAACGCACCTTAGTATTGAGCTGCACACCCCGTTCCGACATGTATTTGGGCGTGATCGTGGCGTCAAGTTGCGGATGGATGTTCCAATAAAATGGCGTTTCCATCTCGATACCATCGCGATCACTCCAAGAGACTGATGGGTATAAAAAGCCCGTTAGCCGGCCATCTTCAACGGGTACCCGCAGGTATGGCAGATAAAAGATCGGCACATTCATCACCTCAAACCGAGGGTGATAAAGATCAGCAAATAAGCTACTGTCTTCTTTTTCTATTTTCGAGGCAGAAAAGCGCCAGCTTTTGTCTTCGTCCGGACAGGTGGTATAGGTGCCATCTTCCAGCTCATAGAAGGTGGTACCGTTTTTAAATACCCGCTTGGCTTTCCCTCGCCCTGGCGTACACAGCATCTTGTACTGCGCATTATTGAGTGTGGTGTCTTCGTTTTCTAAATTGGCTTGTAAATAGTCCGATGTCACCATCATCTGGCCGTCATTGAACACCACATCACCTTGAGCGGTGACGATCCGTTCTGGATCGCGCAAGGTCGCGGTATCTGCCGTCATTTTACGATGACCTTGGGTCACCTCGACATTACCGTTGTAGATGGCTTTTTCATTGGTTTGCGCTTCCGCGCGATCGGCCACCACGCGAATAGGGGCATTGTTCACATCTTGGGTTTGCTCACTTGCTGGAATACAGCGCGCCTCGCTATCAGGACAAGGTTCGTTGGATGATTCCGCATTAGCAAAAACAAGGGCTGGGCCATAAAGCGCCAGGCTAATCATGGTGGCTAAAAAGCTACGTGCAGTCGGTGACATTGAAGAAGACATTCCTGTTTTATCTGATTGCGTGGTGTACACGAAGGCAACGCATCAGTATGCTTTGGCTGCAAAATGCGATTATCATAAATCAATTTACGCCCGGCATCACCTGTAAATGTTCAGGGTGTGAAACTAGCAATGAGACCATGGCATGCGACTAAATGGCAAGGTAATTGGTGCAATTCTCGGCACATTGTTGGGAGGCCCAATCGGTTTTCTTCTTGGCCTTTTCTTGGGTCATCAGTTTGATAAAGCGAAACAGCGCGCGCGTTTCGGCGGTTTTGGTGCCCAAGGCCCACAAGCACAACGTGTTTTTTTTCACGGTACCTTTGCCGTGATGGGACATATCGCCAAAGCCAAAGGGCAGGTGACACAGGATGAAATTCGTCTCGCCAGCTTATTTATGGACAGAATGCAGCTGCAAGGTGAAGCCAGGCAGTTGGCTCAGCAGGCATTCCGTGAGGGGAAAGACAGTGATTTTCCGCTGGATGAAACCCTCAACGGCATTCGTGCTTTGAGCCAAGGGCAGCGTGATTTGTCGCGTGTCTTTCTGGAAATGCAAATACAAGCGGCGTTTGCTGACGGCGAGCTACATCCTAAAGAGCGCGAACTACTCTATGTGATTGCTGAGAAACTGGGTTTTTCGCCGCAGCAACTGGAGCAACGGTTACGGATGCAAGAAGCCGCGTTTCGCTTTAGCCAAGGTTATCAAGGCGGCTGGCAGCATCAAACCGATGGGCCGGGCGCACCACCACGGCAAAGTGAGATTGATGATGCCTATGATGTGCTGGGTGTTGATGCGTCGGCTTCCTCTCAGGAGGTGAAAAAAGCCTACCGTAAGCTGATGAATGAGCATCATCCCGATAAATTGATGGCAAAAGGCTTGCCGCCAGAAATGATGGAGCTTGCCAAAGAAAAGGCGCAAGAGATCCAAAAAGCCTACGATGTGGTGAAAAAAGCCCGCGATATGTAGCGGGCTTGTGCGTTAGTCAACCAGTGTATGTTGCGGCGATCCGCTTAAAAAGCCATCAATGTTATCCACCAGTTGGTTGGCGAGACGGTTAACCGCTTCATCTGCGCCCCATGCGATATGAGGGGTGACCAGCAGGTTAGGCAATGATGCGGCGATCAGCGGGTGAGTGTTAGGTGCCGGCTCTTCACTCAGCACATCCAATCCAGCACCGCCAATTTGACCCGTTTCTAGCGCGTGTAGCAGCGCGGTCTCGTTGACTAAGCCGCCACGTCCGGTGTTGATCAATATGGCATGCTCTGGCATCAACGCCAGCGTGTCTTGGTCGATAAGATGATGGGTGTTATCGGTGAGTGGGCAATGTAAGGAGAGCACATCTGCTTGGCATAGCACGTGTTCAAAAGGCAGATAACCAGGCCGGCATGCCTGTGCACCACGGTGCTCGGCGAAAACCACCTTCATTCCTACTGCGCGCGCAAGTTGTGCGACGGCCTCGCCCAATGCACCTTTTCCAATGATCCCTAATGTGCTGCCGGCCACACTGCCAATAGGGTGGGTGAAAAAGCAGAACTGTCCTTGCTTTTGCCATTCGCCATTTTGGACATCTTGGTGGTAGCCGAGGAGCTGGCGCTTGAGGGCAAAAATCATGGCAATGACATGCTCAGGCACCGACTGAGTGGCATAGCCTTGCACATTGCATACTTGTACACCATGCGCTTGGCAGGCCGCCAAGTCGACATTGTTTACCCCTGTTGCGGCCACCGCAATCAGTTTGAGTTTCGGACAGGCGGTAAGCACCGTCTCATCGATCACCACCTTGTTGGTAATGGCGATATCAGCGTCTTGCAAGCGCGCGATCACATCGCTGGGTTGCGTTTCACCGTAGGCTTGCCAGTGATGTGGATGCTGGGGCGTGGGCAGGACAATATGCGCTGGGATAGTGTTGCGGTCGAGAAAGACGATATTGACGGGGTCGTGCTGAGCCATGTTGATCTCCGAGTCTCAATCCATGGCTCTAGGGTGCGAGATATCGCGATGTTGTGCAATGGTTTCAGCTAGCTGGCCTGTGAATCCGTCGTTGTGCTCGCAAGTGGTACGGCCAATTGATACTCATTGGCCAAGCGGTTGTCGGGCATCGTGGGGTAAAAATCACAGGGAGCCTGAAAATGGAGCGTTTCACCGGTGGCCGGATGCAGCAGGCTGAGTTCGGCAGCATGGAGGTGCAGTCGATGGGTATAGGCGAGCGCATCCGGGCAGGCATAAAATTCATCGCCGACAATGCTGTGCCCTATAGACTGCATATGCACACGCAGTTGGTGCGAGCGTCCCGTCAACGGGTACAGGGCCATCAAGCAGGTAGATGGTGAGGCTTGCAAGCAACGGTAGTGGGTTTGTGATGGCTTGCCATGTTCAAAGCACACTTTCTGACGCGGGCGGTTGGGCCAGTCACAAATCAGCGGCAAGTCAATGATGCCGTCATGGCTGTCGGGTTGTCCCCACACTTCCGCATAATAGAGTTTGGTGGGGACGCGGTCGCGAAACTGCGCTTTAAGGTTGCGCTCTGCTTCTTTATGGGCGGCAAAGGCCATCACCCCTGAGGTGGACATGTCTAAGCGGTGAACCAGCTCGGCGGAGGGAAACGCGGCTTTCACGCGCGACCATGCGCTGTCGTAATGCTCGGGATTGCGACCAGGGTTGGCCAGCAGACCACTGGGTTTGTTGATCACCACCAGATCCGCATCTTGATAGAGGATGTCTAACCAAGGATCTGTCGGTGGATGGTATTCAGTCATTGCCATAGGGTTTATCGGGGCCGCCGGGCCCCGTCTCACTTTGGTTTATTGGTGGCTAACCACAACAAGGCGCAGCGCATCGAGTTCAATTTGTGCGTGCTGAATATGGTGCGACAAGGTGCTTATCTGCTCGCGTAATGCGTCTAGCTCATCATCACGAATATTCGGATTGACCGTTTTCAGCGCCTCTAAACGCGCTAAGGCTTGTTGGAGCTCGGTTTCCATTTCTTGGAGCGCCCGGGCTTGGATCTCACCGAGGGCTTTTTCTGCCAGTGGCTCACTGCTCTCAATCAGCTTGTGGATCTGGCTTTGTACTGAATTGACCATTTTACTGCCGAGGTGACGGTTAACAGGGCTCAGTTGACGATGGAAGCTTTCAAACTCGACGTTGGCGGACAGATCATTGCCATTGGCATCAAGCAACAGTCGCACGGGTGTTTGCGGTAAAAAGCGGTGGATACCGCTCGATTTCGGAGCTTGGGCGTCAATGGTGTAGATAAGCTCGACAAACAGCGTGCCGACCGGCAGTGACTTGTTTTTAAGCAGTGATACCGCGGTGGTACCGATGTTTTCGCTCAGCAGCAAATCAATGCCGCCGCGAACAATGGGGTGCTCCCAAGACACAAACTGGACATCTTCGCGACTCAATGCGGTATCGCGGTCAAAGGTGATGGTACAGCCGTCGGCAGGCAGCCCTGGGTAGCTGGGCACCATCATGTGTTCAGACGGTTTGACCACCAAGGCATTTTCCCCTTTGTCATCTTGATTGACACCGATAGTATCAAACAGCCCCAAGGTAAAGGTGACTAAGTTGGTATCGCCATCCTGCTCAGCAATGGTGTTTGCCAGTTGGTTGGCGGCTTCCCCACCGTGAGAGTGCATTTCTAGCAGTTTATCGCGGCCTTGCTCCATTTCCGCTTTTAGCCGTTGGTTCATGGTGGCACTGTCGTGAATAAGGGTCGTCAGCGCATCATCTTGTTGGTTGGCGGCCAACAAGGCCAGGAGGGTCTCGCCGTATTGTTCAAACACCGCTCGGCCCGTGGGGCAAGTATCTTCAAACGCGTCCAAGCCTTCGTGATACCAGCGCGCCAAAATGGTTTGCGCGGTGCCTTCAAGGTACGGGACATGAATGGCAATATCTTGCGTCTGGCCAATACGGTCAAGGCGGCCAATACGCTGCTCGAGTAAGTCGGGATTCATCGGTAAGTCGAACATTACCAGCTGATGAGCAAACTGGAAGTTGCGCCCCTCAGAGCCAATTTCCGAGCAGATCAAGACCTGAGCGCCCCCTTCCTCTTGGGCAAAGTAAGCCGCGGCTTTGTCACGCTCGACAATCGACATGCCTTCATGGAATACGGTACCGCGAATGCCTTCGCGCTCACGCAGTGCTTGCTCCAGAGTCAGTGCGGTTTGCGCCCGCGAGCAAATAATCAGCACCTTCTCGCTGCGATGGGCCTTTAAGTAATCCAGCAGCCAGTCAATACGTGGATCAAAGCCCCACCAGCTCGCGCTATCCCCTTCAAACTGTTGATAGATATCTTCTGGGTACAGGTTTTGCACGGCCTTTTGTTCGCTTGAGCCGGTGCTACCCATCATGCCAGCGACTCGCATGGCAGTTTGATATTGACTGGGTAGCGCGAGTGGGTGCATATGCAGGTGGCGGCTGGGGAAGCCACTGATTGCCGCTCGGGTATTGCGAAATAACACACGCCCGGTGCCGTGACGGTCCATAAGATCATCAATCAATTGTTGGCGCGCCTGAGCTTTCTCTTCTGCGTTATCACTGTGCACTTGGGCTAAACGTGCTGACAGATCTTCGTGTTGCAATAGCTGACGTATCCCAGCTTGTGCCGCGTCGGTCAGTGGGGTATCACTCAGCAGCGCTTCAACGGCCTCAGCCACGGGCGCGTATTGTTGTGCTTCTTCGACAAAGACGTCGTAATCATAGAAACGGTCGGGGTCGAGCAGGCGCAAGCGAGCAAAATGGCTTTGTTGGCCCAGTTGCTCTGGCGTGGCGGTAAGTAGCAACACGCCCGGCGTATGTTCGGCAATGCTCTCAACGATTTGATATTCTCGACTCGGTGCCTCTGGCGTCCAAGTCAAGTGATGGGCTTCGTCAACCACCAGTAGATCCCAATGGGTATCACAGACTTGTTCCACCCGGCGGCGGTTTTTGCGCAGAAACTCGAGTGAGCACAATACCAACTGTTGGGTATCAAAGGGGTTGGGGGAGTCGGCAAAAGCCTCGACACAGCGCTCTTCATCGAAAATGGAGAAATGCAGATTAAAGCGGCGCATCATCTCCACCAGCCACTGGTGCTGCAGGGTTTCGGGTACCACAATCAGCACACGTTCCGCACGGCCAGCCAGCACCTGCTGGTGGATAATCATTCCTGCCTCAATGGTTTTCCCCAAACCCACTTCGTCGGCGAGCAGCACACGTGGTGCATGACGACGACCGACTTCATGGGCAATGTAAAGCTGATGGGGGATCAGGCCAGCACGCATACCAGTCAAGCCGCGTAGCGGGCTGCGCAATTGCTGATATTGGTTGGTCAGGGCGCGATAACGCAGGGCAAAACGGTCCATACGATCGAGTTGGCCTGCAAACAGTTTGTCTTGCGGCTTGTTAAAGCGAATTTGGTGGCTGAGTAAGATCTCACGCAGTGCGACCTCATCTTCCCCTGTGTCGGAACGCTGGCCGTAATAGGTTAATACCCCATCGTTTTCCTCAACGCGTGAGACGGTCATGGTCCAGCCTTCGTGACTTTCCACCTCATCGCCGGGATTGAACATCACCCGAGTCACGGGCGCATCATGGCTGGCGTACAGCCGTGTTTCATCACTAGCAGGAAACATTAGGGTCACGGTACGGCCATCAACGGACACCACAGTGCCGAGTCCAAGATCATGTTCCGTATCACTGATCCAACGTTGTCCAAGCGCAAATGACATAGGGGAAAACCTCTGAATTAACTCGATTGTCGAAAGACGCGACGCCATTCAATACAGCGTCGTTTAAATACTCTGCTATTCAGTGTGGCACTGAAAAAATTGGCCGCCAATAGTACTCGAACTTGTGAGGAGGGTCACGATGAAACTCAACGAATCGCATCAAAGGTCACGCTGACATACAAACGTCATTAATGGGCGGCAAAGATAAAAGCGTGAGCTGGCGCAGTAAAACAAGTTGGGCGCATCCCAACGGCCAGGTCTACGCTTATTTTAAGCGCTGTCACCGACAGTGAACTGCCGACACAGGAGGTGCCTATGGGCGACGCCGACCGGAAGCTGTTTGTACTTGATACTAATATTCTCCTCCACGAGCCTTTCTCGATTTACTCTTTCCAAGAACACGATGTCGTGATCCCCATGACTGTCCTCGAAGAACTTGACCGCATCAAAGACAGCAAGCGTGATGTCTCACGGGATGCGCGTGTGGCGATCCGCGCCTTGGAAGATATTTTTAAAGAGGCTACTCCTGACGAAATTGGCGAGGGTATTGCCGTTGGCAAAGGGGATGCCACTGGCACGGTATCGATTCTCGCTGATTTTGAGATCAAAGAAACGGTCCATGCCTTCGCGGATAAAGCGGGTGATAACCGAATACTCAATGCGGTGTTATATCTACAAACCAAACGCTCGCCACGTAAAGTGGTGTTGGTGACCAAAGACATCAATATGCGTCTGCGCGCTAAAGGGGCGGGGGTGATGCATGTGGAGGATTATCGCACCGACCAGTTGATTGATGATGTACGATTGTTGACCAAGGGTTTCCACCAATTTGAAGGTAGCTTTTGGGATAAAGTGGGGGAGTGCAATAGTCAAGCCTATGGCACAGAGACCCTACATACGTTGCCCTCCGAGCTCCTCGATACCCCGTTTGTTAATCAATACCTGTTGGATGACAGTGACGATTTTGCTGCGCGAGTGCAAGCCATTGATGGCGATAAAGCGGTGATTAAAGATCTGAGCCGAGAGCGATTGATGCATCGCGCCGCGTGGGATGTGAAACCGAAAAATATCTACCAAGGCATGGCAATGGATGCGTTGCTGGATCCGAGCATTGACTTGGCGATCCTCACCGGTCCGGCGGGCTGTGGTAAAACCATTCTGGCGATGGCAGCGGCCCTTGAACAAGTGGTCGAAAAAGGGATGTATGACAAGATTATCGTGACCCGCAATACCCCAGATATTGGCGAGTCGATCGGCTTTTTACCGGGCACTGAAGAAGAGAAAATGTTGCCTTGGCTTGGGGCCGTCACCGACACGCTAGAAGCGTTGCACATGCATGACGAGTGCACTGATGGCTCGATGCGGTACATCATGGAGAAAGCCAATCTACAGTTTAAATCGATTAACTTTATGCGTGGTCGTTCGATTCAAAACGCGTTTGTCATTTTGGATGAGTGCCAAAACCTGACTGCCTCTCAGCTTAAAACCATTATCACCCGATGTGGGGAGGGAACCAAGCTGGTGTGCTCGGGGAACTTAGCGCAAATTGATTCTTCGTATTTAACCCCAGTGACATCAGGGCTAACTTACATTGTCGAGCGGTTTAAAAACTTTGAGGGCAGTGCGTGCGTATACCTCAATGGCGTGGTGCGTAGTCGGTTGGCTGAATTTGCCGAAGAGAATTTGTAGTGGATATCAGGTGGTGGTCATCAAGCCGCCACCTTTCTCCATGAGCTAAAACAATTCAACATCGTCCTCGGCGACAAAGGTTTTTATCACCCCAGATTGCAGTAAGTCATCATAAAAAGCGACTTGGTTACGGCCGTTTTGTTTGGCGTGATAGAGCGCTTGATCCGCATTGCCTAAGATGGTGCTGGTACTGAGTTGTCCACGTTCAATCCGTGTCGCGCCCATGGAAATAGTCACGGTCTGAGCGGCACCAAAATCTCGAGCGTTGACATTAGCAATAAAGGTGTTGGCTTTTTGCTCTGCCATCGCCCGCGAGCAGGGCTGAAACAGCACCACAAATTCATCGCCGCCATACCGGAACAAGGTGTCTTGTGACGAGAAGGTCTGGCGCATCAATGAAGCCAGTAACAAGATGACCTCGTCACCAAATACATGACCAAAGTTATCATTGATTTGCTTAAAGTGATCAACATCGAAAATACACACCCAAGGTGAGAGCGAGCTGTCGGAGTCACTATCTGATGTCGCCTCGCTTTGTGCTAGGCGATCACAAATAAGATCCAGCTTTTTAGAGAGGACTTTGCGATTAAATAAGCTGGTGAAACTGTCACGCTCGCTGGCCATGATAATCTGCTGATAGTTCTCGTAAATACGCGTCAATCCTGCCACTAGAGCACGTTGTTCCTGGCTGAGATCTGTGGCGCGGCCGCATAAAACACCGTTCACACCTTCTTCTTTTTCGTAATAAATGGGGACAGCAATCAATACATGATCATTGGTATGGTGTTGAGTCACCGCTTGTGTCGCTAGGCATTCTGCAAGCAGCGCGTCAATTTGATGGATGTTCTCTTGCTGAAAAGCGCTGTTGTCATTGGTGCCTAATACCGTGAAGGCAGGCTGCATATCGGCGCAGTAATCAAGTAGCACCACTTCACTCACTGGGGTAAGCTCGGTAATTGAGGTCAGCAAGCTTTTAGTAATCGCATCGACTTCCGTTTTAGCGGTAAAGTCGACAATCGAGTCGAGGATCTGGATGCTGCTGGCGGCCACAAGGCGCCTCCTTGGATTCTTCCGTGTTTTCCTTAGTATAGAAGCCTATCAGGGGGATGCCACCCGGAACGAATCGTCAGCGGTGCCCATGTAACCTTGCATCATCGCGGGTGGATGATTGAGCACCTCAACCGGACGGTGAAGACAGACTTTTCCATCATCGAGATAAAGAAACTGAGAGGCAATGGCTTGAGCATCTTCAGGGTGGTGGGTGACCATCACCACGGTAGTGCCTTGCGCTTGGGCGGTACGCTTAACTAGCATCAGCATGTCTTTTTTTAGCGCGGGATCGAGTGCGGAGAAGGGCTCATCGAGCAGCAATAAAGGTTGGTTGCGTGCGATGCTTCTACCCAGTGCGATACGTTGTCGTTGCCCGCCTGACAATTGGCCGGGCAGGCGAGAGAGATAGTCGCTTAAGCCGACCGATTGCGCTGCCTGTTCAATGTTTTCCCGCTGGGTAGCGGTGAGTTTCAGTGATGGTGATAAGCCAATCGCCATATTGTCGAACACCGACAAATGGGTAAAGACATTATGCTCTTGGAACAAGATAGACAGTGGCCGCTGGTGGGCGGGGGTTGTTGTCACTGGCTTACCATCAATAGCAATCTCGCCACTATCAGGGGCAATCAACCCGGCAATCAGTGATAGTAAGGTGCTTTTGCCTGCCCCGCTGGGCCCAAGCACGGCCACAATCTCTCCAGGGGCGATATGGGCATCAAAGGTCATCCAATCTTGTTGGTAACTATACTGAACATCGGAAAGCGTTAACATGCGTGTCTCCATTGGATAAGGCGCGTCAGTAGGGCATAACACCCCAAGCTGGTGAGCAGTAATAGCATCGCCGCGGCGGCGCCCGCTTCCATTTGGTAACTGCCCATTAAGCGAAACAAATACAGGGGCAGGGTTTGAAAGTTTTGACTACCAAATAAGGAGATGGCACTGAGATCGCCCATGGATAACACAAAACTCACCGCGACACCGCGCGCAATAGGTGCACGTAAACAGTCCCACTCAATCAGACGTAAACGCGTGATGCCTCTGACGCCTAAGGTGGCGCACAAGTTATGGTATGACTGAGCGAGCTGGAAGGCGGGGGCACTCAAGACCTTGATAAGATAAGGCAGCGCCATCAGGGCGTTCACTGTCATTACCAGCCACAGCGCTAAGCTGAATACGTTACTAAACTGGCGAAACAGCAAAAAAAGCCCGGTACTGAGCACGATACTTGGCACTACCAGGATGATGGCACCGAGCGTTTCTATGCCGTCCGCCTGTTTTTTTCGTCCATGTAAGCGCCAGTGCCGACTGGCTAAGATCACCGCCACGGCTAACACAAAAGCAAAGGTGGTTGCGCCCGTGGCAATGAACAGCGAGTGCAGAGTTGCTTGCCACAGTGCGCTATCGCCGAGCACCGCTAATGCGCTGGGGTTCAACCCGCGTGCAATCACCACGCCGAGAGGCGGTAACACCAGTAGCAAAACGAGGCCAATCCAAAGGCCATCCCAACACTTGGCCGCACGGCTATCCAAAGACGCAGGCAGCGGCAGCACTTCACTGGGTGTGCTCGGCAGCGGGCGCGTCAAGGTTTGCACGGTAAATGCGATGGCCCCGCATAGCAGCATTTGCCACAGCGCGAGGACAGCACCCGTTTGTAAATCGAAATCAAAATGAATGGCTTGGTAAATGGCCAGCTCGATGGTCGTCGCTTTCGGCCCGCCGCCCAGTGCCATGACAGTCGCGAAGCTGGTAAAGCACAACATAAATACTAGCCCCACGATATGAGGCAAGCTTTGGCGTAGATACGGCCATTCTAGGTGCTTAAAACGTTGCCAGCCTTTGAGCCCTAGCTGGGTAGCAAGACGGCGTTGATCGGCTGGGATCCCCTCTAAGGCTTGCACCATTAATTGGGCGGAAAAAGGGAGATTAAAAAACACATGGGCGAGTAAAATGCCACTTAAGCCATAAATAGAAAACGGCATAGCCGCATCGAAGTGCGCGAAAGCTTGTGCAATCCAGCCACTACGGCCATAGATAGCAACCAGTCCAAATACTCCCACCAAGACCGGCAGCACCAAGGTCATGGCGAATAACTTCAGCAGCCATGCCTTTGCTGGAAATTGTCGGCGAGACAGCGCATGAGCGACTGGCACTGCTAGCCCAACGCTAAGTACAACGGACAAAGCGGCCTGTTTAAAACTAAAGTAGGTGACATGACGCAAGTAGGTATCTTGCCACAAGGAGGCAAGTGACAAATCGTGGCTGTGAGAGAATAACGCCCAGAGTGCGCTGCCAATCAAAGCCACGACCAAGCTGGCCGCAATACTGCCCGGCCAGGTTCGAGAAGGGTTGAGCATCTTGGCTATTCAACCAGCGCGGTTTGCCAGTCACGCACCCATTGCTGGCGATTGCCCATCACTTCATCAGGCTGATACAGCAAGCTCTCTTGCGGTTTGTCCAAGGTGTAGAAGGCATCAGGCAAGTTGACATCGGTGACCGGATACATCCACTGAGTGGTTGGGATAACTGACTGTGCCGCATCACTGAGCATAAATTGTAAAAACGCATCCGCACGTTCCGGCTGATCGGTATAGGCTGATTTAGCGGCGACTTCGATTTGCATATAGTGCCCCTCTTCAAACATGGCGGCGGCAAAGCGATCGTCTTCATCGGCCACTAAGTGGTAAGCCGGCGAGGTGGTGTAAGAGAGCACCATGTCCGCTTCTTTATTGAGGAACATGTTGTAAGCTTCGGTCCAGCCTTTGGTCACAGTGATCGTGTTATCGGCAAGATCGCGCCATGCTTGTTGATTATTATCGCCGTACACTTTTTGGATCCAAAGCATTAGCCCTTGACCGACCGTTGATACGCGCGGATCTTGGTAAATCACACTGATGTCATCGCGCTCCTCAATCAAGGCTTTGAGGCTTTTGGGTGGGTCGAGCAAACGAGTAGTGTCATACACAAAGGCAAAATAGCCGTAATCGTAAGGGATAAAGTATTTGTTATCCCACCCGCCAGGCACTTGCAGGCGCTCGGTATTGACCGCGTGCTCGGCAACAATCCCACTGCGCTCGGCTTCTTTCATTAAGTTGGTATCCATACCGAGTACGATATCGGCTTGGGTGGTTTCTCCTTCAATGCGCAGGCGATTAAGTAAGGCGGCCCCATCGTCGAGAGACACAAACTCAAGTTGGCAATCGCATTGCTGTTCAAATTTCGCTTTAATTTTAGGCCCCGGCCCCCATTCAGCAATAAAGGAGTCATAGGTATAGACAGTAAGCGGGTCCGCGGCGCGGGCGCCGAGTGATAATAGCGATAAAGAAACCAGAGTGAGAACAGAGGTAAAAACTTTCACAGCACGCTCCTAAGTTGGGCGTGGGTGTTGAGGCAAGTTGATGGCAACATCAAGTCTCAATCCCTACGCCAGTGTTAGCTGGATCAGGTTCGATGGGTCTAGCGCAGTGCGCAATCTCAGCCGTGAGGCTCCCCAATGAGTACGTTGGTATTGTACTGATTGGCTTAGGGTTAACCAAGCCTTTTAGTTGCCGAGTTGGTTAAGGTCCCAGTTGTAGTCGTATTCCAATGTTGCCTCTTGTGGCAATGGAATATCGCGATACTGGTTTATGTGAGCGATCACGCCTAGCTTATCGCCACCAAAGTCAGCTTCAAACCATTCATAAATTGAGGAAACTTGCCATTTTTCCCCTTGCTGACTCACGCCTTTATCACTGTTAATGAAGGTATAGGCGGCGTGCTCGAGCTGTGCATCAAGTGCACTTGCTTGAAAGGCTTGTGGCTGAAGGTTAGGACAGCCAAGGCTGGCACAGTTGACCGCATAGTGGGTACGCGGATCTTGCCAAAGCGGGCGTAAAATCCGGTGTTCGATATCGTTTAAAGTGAGCGGCTCGCCAGCGATGGTAACCACTTCATCATCCCAAGGGCCAAAGCTAAATAGCCCACCGAGTTTGGTGATGGAACGGACCGGGTACTCGGCGATAATCAGTTTTACCGTGACCGCATTATAGAGGTTAACCCAATACGCGTATTGCTCGTCTTTGGTCAGGGTACGTGGGTCGCGCGCGGTGAGCATGTCAATGTAATGGTCGAGGGTTGCTTTGTCGTTATCCGTGACCGCGGCATAGTTAAATAAGGTGTGCTGCCCCTGAGATTGCAAATACTTATCGAGTAACACTTGCCAGCTGTGATGGGTAAACGTGGCTTGGCTGTCAGGGTTATGGGCATCCCACATTGCCCAGTAATCCGCTTTGGGCGCGGCTTGGCTGATGATCGGAAACACTAACCAGAGCAGAATTACCAAATGTTTTTGCATTGCCAGTCCTTAATGCGATCAAACCTTCTTTGAGACTAGACCAAGCGAGTCAGCGGTTGGTTTCATTGAGGATGGAAAAAATGGGTTGAAGCGCCAATAAGTACGGGTAACACCGCGCTTATTGGCGTTCTTGGAGGGCGTATTACACCAAAAAGTCTGGTATTTGTTTTTCAAAGCGTGAGATATCGGCTTCGTGCTGCAACGTCAGACCGATGCTATCTAACCCTTCCAACAGGCAATGACGGCGAAAATCATCCATCTGGAAGGCAAAGCAGTGTTCACCGGCACGGATGGTTTGGGCGGGCAAATCTAGCGTTACAGTCGCGCCTTCATTTTCTGCCACATACGTAAATAAAGCATCGATTTGGCCTTCTTCAAGGGTCACCGGCACCATTTGGTTATTAATGCAGTTGCCATAGAAAATATCGGCAAAACTGGGGGCGATAATCACTTTAAACCCGTAATCATCCAGCGCCCAAGGCGCATGCTCGCGGGATGAGCCACAGCCAAAATTCTCGCGGGTGAGCAAGACGCTAGCGCCTTGGTAACGTGCTTGGTTAAGCACGAACTCGGGGTTCGGTTGCTGGCCCGCATCGTCTAAAAAGCGCCAATCGTGAAACAGGTGCTGCCCAAAGCCGGTGCGGGTGACTTTTTGCAAAAACTGCTTAGGAATGATCGCATCGGTATCGACGTTCGCCGCATCCAACGGGGCAACAATGCCGGTATGAGTGTGTATGCCTGACATAAGGCCTCCTTATAATTGGTTAACGTCGACAAAATGGCCCGCAATCGCCGCCGCTGCGGCCATGGCTGGGCTGACCAAGTGGGTGCGGCCTTCACGGCCTTGACGCCCTTCAAAGTTGCGGTTACTGGTGGAGGCGCAGCGCTCTTTGGGGCCTAAGCGATCATTATTCATCGCCAAACACATTGAGCAGCCGGGCAAGCGCCATTCAAAGCCAGCGTCACGGAAAATGACATCCAGCCCTTCTTGCTCCGCCTGTGCCCGCACTTGCTCGGAGCCTGGCACCACCATGGCATGCACGCTGTCTGCCACACGTCGCCCTTTGGCGACTGCGGCGGCCGCACGCATGTCTTCAATCCGTGAGTTGGTGCAAGAGCCAATAAAGACTTTATCGATACGGATTTGGTTGATGGCTTGGCCGGGTGTCAGCCCCATATATTTTAATGCGCGTTCTGCCGAGTGACGTTCAATCGGATCGTTCATTGTCTCTGGGGCAGGCACGGTATCATGCACACTGACCACTTGGCCGGGGTTGGTGCCCCAGGTCACTTGATGGTGAATTTGACTGCCATCGAGGGTGACCACGCGATCAAACTGCGCATCGGCGTCCGAATGCAAGGTTTGCCAATAGGCGATTGCTTGCTGCCATTGCTCGCCTTTCGGGGCAAATTTCTTGTCTTTTAAATAGGCAAAGGTGGTGTCATCCGGGGCGATCAGGCCAGCTTTGGCGCCTAATTCGATTGCCATGTTGCACACCGTCATTCTCCCTTCCATCGACAAGTCGGTGATAGCGTCCCCGCAAAACTCCACCACATGCCCGGTGCCGCCGGCATGACCGACCTTGCCAATAATGGCTAGGACAATATCTTTGGCAGTGATCCCGGGGGCGGTTTTGCCCGTGACTTCAATTTTCATCGTGCGGGCGCGGGATTGCTTGAGCGTTTGGGTGGCCAGCACGTGCTCGACTTCTGAGGTACCAATGCCAAAGGCCAGTGCACCAAAAGCGCCGTGGGTTGCGGTGTGGGAGTCACCACAGACGATGGTGGTGCCGGGCAGGGTAATACCAAGCTCGGGGCCCATCACATGCACAATGCCTTGGTAAGGGTGATCCAAGTCATACAGAGTGACACCGAACTCTTCGCAGTTTTTGGCCAGTGTTTCCATTTGGATACGCGCCATTTCCCCTGACGCATTAATGTCTTTGGTTTCGGTGGAGACATTGTGATCCATGGTGGCGAAGGTTTTACTCACTTGGCGCACCGGACGGCCTTTTTCCCGCAGACCATCAAAGGCTTGTGGTGAGGTCACTTCGTGCACCAAGTGGCGGTCGATATACAGCAGCGGCGCTTCGCCGGGCTGCTCGGTGACAATATGGGCTTGATGAATTTTTTCGTACAAGGTCTTGGCGCCTTGCTGGGTGTTTGCATTCGACATAGCTCGTATCCTTACGGGTAATTATTCTGCGCCTTGGCGGATATAGGCGGCGATACGATCGCCCATTTGTTCGGTACTGAGGGCAGGATGGTTGCCCGCCAGATCAGCGGTCAGCTCACCGGCCGCCAGTGCTTGGCTGACCGCATGCTCAATCGCACAGGCCGCGTCTTCTTCGCCTAACGAGTAGCGTAACATTAGCGCGGCGGAGAGAATTTGCGCCACTGGGTTGGCGATATTTTTACCCGCAATATCGGGGGCAGAGCCGCCGGCGGGCTCATACAAACCAAATTTACTCGCGTTCAAGCTCGCAGATGGCAGCATGCCCATTGAGCCGGTGATCATTGCGCACTCATCGGAGATGATGTCACCGAAAATATTCGAGCACAGCATCACATCAAATTGCGACGGGTCTTTAATCAGCTGCATGGTGGCGTTGTCGATATACATATGGCTCAAGTGGACATCCGGATAGTCTTTGGCCACCTCTTCCACCACTTCACGCCATAGCATTGAGCTTTGCAACACATTGGCTTTATCGATTGAGCACACTTGCTTATTACGCAACTGAGCCGATTGGAAGGCAATGCGGGCGATACGCTCAATTTCATAGCGATGATAAACTTCCGTATCAAACGCTTTTTCCTCGCGGCCTTCACCTTCACGTCCTTTGGGCTCACCAAAGTAAATCCCACCGGTTAGCTCTCGCACCACCACGATGTTAAAGCCTTTGTCGGCAATGTCGGCGCGCAGCGGGCAAAAGCCTTCGAGACCAGTGTGGATTTGTGCCGGACGCAAGTTACAAAACAGCCCAAAGTGTTTGCGCAATGGCAGCAAGGCACCGCGCTCCGGTTGCTCGGTTGGCGGTAAATGCTCCCACTTTGGGCCGCCCACTGAACCAAATAAAATCGCATCGGCTTTTTCACACCCAGCCAAGGTCTGCGCGGGCAGCGGCGAGCCATGGGCATCAATCGCGGCACCGCCCACAGGATAGTGGTGGCGATCCAAGGTGAGTGAGAATCGCTCGCTAACCGCATCAAGCACCTTCTCGGCTTGCGTCATGACTTCGGGGCCGATACCGTCACCGGGCAAAATAGCAATCTGATGTGCGCTGGCCATGGTTATACTGTCTCCTGTTTTAAGTGGGATTGTTCCTTAATCTGGGCGATTTTGTCGGCGCGATAAATGGCATTGATCACATGCAGTAGCGCTTCACCTGAGGCTTCGATAATGTCGGTCGACACCCCGGTGCCGTGATATTTACGGCCCTTGTAGTTAGCAATGATGTCGGCTTGGCCGAGACCATCTTCTCCTTCCCCTTTGGCGGTCAGATCGAATTTATCCAGTTCAATGTCATAGCCGGTAATCCGATAGATGCACTGATAAAGGGCATCGACGGGGCCGTTACCAATCGCCGCCTCGCGTTTCTCTTCGTCGCCACATTGCAACTTGATGCTGGTGGTCGCCATTAGGCTGCCCGATTGCACGCCTAAATAGTTCAGCTTGTAGAAGTCGTCCTCTTCTTTGAGGTTGTTGAAGAACATCAAGGCTTCTAAGTCGTAATCGAACACCTGACCTTTACGATCTGCCAGCTGCAAGAAAGATTGATACAAGGTGTCTAAATCGTAATCTTGTTGGTCGTAGCCAAGGTTATCCATGTGGCTTTTCACCGCGGCACGGCCGGAACGGCTGGTCAGATTAAGCGCCTTTTTGCCCAAACCAATCGACTCTGGGGTCATGATTTCGTAGGTGTGTTTGTTTTTCAGCATGCCATCTTGGTGGATGCCGGAGGAGTGGCTAAAGGCATTGGCACCGACCACGGCTTTATTGGGTTGGATTGGCATGTTGCAAAGCTGACTAACTAACTTGCTGGTGCGGGCAATTTCGGTGTGGTTCAATCCTGTTTTTACGCCTAACAAGTCAGCGCGGGTTTTCAAGATCATCGCAATCTCTTCCAGCGCGCAGTTCCCCGCACGTTCACCGATGCCATTGATAGTGCCTTCCACTTGGCGAGCGCCGGCTTGAACCGCGGCAATAGAGTTGGCGACCGACATCCCTAAGTCATCATGACAATGGACAGAGATCACGGCTTTGTCGATATTCGGCACGCGGTTAAACAAGGTCGCAATGATATTGCCGAATTCACTCGGCACTGTGTAACCCACCGTATCTGGGATATTGACGGTGGTCGCACCGGCATCAATCGCCGCTTCGACCATACGGCACAGATTATCTATCGGGGTGCGCCCGGCATCTTCGCAGGAAAACTCCACATCGTCCGTGTATTGGCGTGCATGCTTAACGGCGCGTACCCCCATCTCGACCACGTCATCGTAGCTGCGGCGAAGCTTATCTTTGACATGGATGGTTGAGGTGGACAAAAAAGTGTGGATACGAAAGGCGTCAGCGGCTTTGAGGGATTCGGCGGCCACATCTATGTCTTTAGGAACCGCGCGAGACAAGGCACAGACACGTGCATGTTGCATGTGCTCGGCAATGGTGCGCACGGATTCAAAATCGCCCGGTGAGGAGACCGGAAAACCGGCTTCAATAATGTCTATCTTCAAGCGGTCCAAGGCTTGGGCGATCTGCAATTTCTCTTTGACGGTTAAACTTGCTGACAGCGCCTGCTCGCCGTCGCGTAATGTGGTATCAAACAGAATGACTTGGCTGTTCTCGCTCATGGGTGACTCCCTGTTGTGTTTGCTTGGCCGCTTTGAAGGGCTCTTTAATTGGCGCTTGATGTTATTTTGGCGACGTTAGATACAAAAAAACCCGCGTCTGGCGCGGGTTTTTGAGATTTGGCATTCACTGTTTTCTGCCCAAAACCTACCCGCGCGACTGGGTCACGATAAGGAGGAGGATGAGGCGTAGGTGAAACAGTGTCATGCTGATGTCCGTCAGTAAATATTCTGTTACCAGAAATAACAGAGCGATGGGGAAAGCGTCAATCTGAAAAAAACAAAACCCGTTTTCTGCGCAATATAAAGGTAAAAAACTGGTTAATTAAACTGGTTTTAAAACTAAAAGTTAGATTTTTGTGCTGCGCTCTGGCGCGGCTTTGTCCAGTCTTCATTATTTTTACTTGTCCCAACGTACCTGAGCTCAAGCGGCGACGTAAATTCATCGAGATGACCCAATAACGTCACCGACCTGTCATACCGGCTGACTAGAGTTTAACCATCAGCTCGCCGCATTGGGAGGCAGGATGAGAAGCTTTACCGCGATTCAACGCTTCGACCACACGGTGTCGACACTGTGTTTATCTCACCGCTTTAGCGCTGGCACAGCGAAAATAGCCCGTGCCGTTTCCCGTTCAGGTGACGGGCCACTCTATCTGGTGATTGGCTTTACTGCATGGTGGCTTCATGAGGCGGTCGGGCTCTGGTTTTTGCTCACAGGATTGATGGCTTTTGCCATCGAACTCCCGATCTATTGGGTGCTTAAACGCAGCTTTCGGCGCGCACGTCCTTCGCAGTTACCTGCCTTTATCACGCCTTCCGATCTTTACAGTATGCCATCAGGCCACACGGCCGCGGCTTTTCTCATGGCCTCATTGCTGAGCACCTTTTTTCCTTCGTTAACCCTTTTGGTGTTCATCTGGGCCAGCCTAATCGGTATTTCGCGCGTGTTACTGGGCGTGCACTTTGTGAGCGATATCGTGGTTGGCGCTGGGTTAGGGCTGCTGTGCGCGACGTTGGCACACAGTATCACTTTCGATCTTTACGGAATAACAGGTATTTAATGAAGCTTTTATACGGTGTTCAGGGAACCGGTAACGGGCATATATCGCGAGCCCGCGCCATGGCTCGTGCCTTGGCCGGATACGATGTCGAGGTCGATTTTGTTTTTTCTGGGCGGCCAGCCGAGCGTTATTTTGATATGGCGCCATTTGGTGACTTTCGCACGTTCACCGGCATGAGCTTTGTCAGCCGTGATGGCAAAATTGATATGTTAGCCACCGCGCGACACAATCGTTTTACACAGCTACGACGCGATATTCGCCAGCTTGATGTATCAGGCTACGATAAGGTTATCTCTGATTTTGAACCCATCAGTGCGTGGGCGGCGCGCCGGCAAGGGGTGCCATCGGTGGCCATCAGCCACCAAGCGGCGTTTTCTCACGCGGTGCCCAAACATGGGGAAACGCTGATCAATCGCATTATCATGCGTTATTTTGCGCCAACCGACTATGCCATTGGCTTGCATTGGTATCACTTTAACCAACCGATTTTACCCCCAATTATTGATACCACTCCGGTGGATAAAGCGGTGGCATCGTCCACTTCGGAGAGGGCGGTGCTGGTGTATCTCCCCTTTGAATCTTTATCTGCAGTCAGTGAGCTGCTGTTGCGCTTTAGCCAGCCTTTTATCTGCTTTCACCCCGAGGTTAATGCCCCCTACCAACGTGAAAACCTTACGCTAATGCCCTTAGGCAAAGAAAGCTTTCACACGGCGCTGCATCAGTGCCAGGGCGTGATCGCAAATGGGGGATTTGAGCTTCCATCGGAGGCATTAAGTTTAGGGAAAAAGCTCCTTTTAAAGCCATTGTCTGGTCAGTTTGAACAGTTGAGTAATGTCGCAACACTTTCTCAGCTTGGGCTAGCACACAGTATGGATAGCTTGAATGCGAGCGCGGTACGTGAATGGCTGCAGGCACCGGCGGTGGGCGCGATTGGGTACCCAGATGTTGCTCAAGCATTGGCGGAGTGGCTGGTAAAAGGAGAGTTAAGTCAGACACGTAGCCTGTTTCACCATCTATGGGCTCAGGTTGACTATCCAGAAACGGTTGAGGAATCGATTTTGGACTTTAATCGCTCATCAATGCGCATGGATCCACACCCACTCAGGTTGCAACGCTTGATTCGGTAGCGCGATGTGCGGCGCGCGCCGATAAGCTGCTTCCACAAGGCTGAATCACGTTTTTACATTTTTGCTAGAGCATTCACTCAATTTCTCTTGAGTTTGATGGTGCGCTCGGTAAACTCGCTGTCATTATTGAGCGTACATGTGTTCGCCAAACGGCGAGCCAAGAGAGACTCCGTGAACACCCAAAACCATATCGTCACGCGCATTCGCGAGCAGATTGCCGCCCAAAATGAACGCGAAGCAATCCGCTTCCAACAAGACACGCAATGGATAAGCATTAGTTGGCGCCAGCTAGGCGAACGCATCGATCAGCTGTCACGCTGCTTACTCAGCGCTGGCTGTCAGGTGCAGCAAACCGTCGCCATTTTTGCGCCGAACAGCGAAAAATGGGCAATGTTGGACTATGCCGCGTTGCAAATTCGCGCCGTACCTGTGCCGATTTACGCAACTAGCACCGCCCAGCAAGCCGCACACATTATCAATGATGCAGACGTGCAGTGGATTTTTGCCGGTGACGAACAACTGGAGAGCGCGGTTACTGCCCTTAAACACTGCCCCAATGTCAAAGGGGTGGTTGCCCTAAGTCAAGAGACGGCGGTTCCCGCGCATCCCAAGGTGTGGGATTGGGCCAGCTGGCTATTGCAAGACGATCGCGGCTATCAAGCCGAGTTAGACGCGCGCATTGACGCACGATGCATGGACGATCTGACCACCTTGATTTATACCTCCGGCACTACGGGCGATCCGAAAGGGGTGATGCTGGATTATGCCAATGTGGCGGCGCAGTTGGATGTGCACGATCAAGTATTGGCATTAAGCCCCGATGATGTCTCTTTGGCCTTTTTGCCGCTTTCTCATGTGTTTGAGCGCGCATGGAGCTATTACGTCCTTCACCGCGGGGCGGTCAATTGCTATCTCTCCAACCCGCTTCAGGTGCGTGATGCATTGGCCGAGGTCAAACCGACGGTAATGTGTGCGGTACCGCGTTTTTATGAAAAAATCCATGGTGCTATCCACGACAAACTCAGTCGGGCCACCGGTGTTAAACCGCATTTATTCCGATGGGCACTGCGCCAAGGTGAGCGTCATGCTGCGCAATTACGCACCGGCCAGTCTCCGTCTTGGTGTCAGCAATGGCAATTGGCGTTGGCCGACAAGCTGGTGCTCAGCAAATTACGTGCGCTACTAGGTGGCAAGATGCGTTTGATGCCGTGCGGTGGGGCGCGTCTTGATCCTGATATCGGCGCGTTTTTCCACGCAATAGGCATTAACGTCAAGCTCGGTTATGGCATGACCGAAACCACCGCCACGGTTTCTTGCTGGGACGATACCCGCTTTGATCCCCAATCGATTGGCCATCCGATGCCAGGGGCAGAAGTGCGAATTGGGACGGACGATGAAATTCAAGTCCGTGGGCCGATGGTAATGCGGGGTTACTTTAATCAGCCTGATGCGACTGCCGCCACCTTTACCGAGGATGGCTTTTTGAAAACCGGCGATGCGGGGTATCTTGATGCCAAGGGCAACGTATTTATCACTGACCGAATCAAAGAGTTGATGAAAACCTCAGGCGGTAAGTACATCGCACCACAGCGGGTGGAAGGCGCTTTGGTGCGCGATCATTTTATCGATCAGATTGCGGTGGTGGCCGAGGCGCGTCATTTTGTATCGGCCTTGATTGTGCCTTGCTTCGATGCCTTAGAAGAGTGGGCGCGGGCGGCCAATATCGAATATCAAAATCGCAAAGAGCTGCTAAAACACGCCGATGTGGTAGCCTTGTTTGAAAAGCGTTTGCAGAGCTTACAACATGAATTGGCCAAATTTGAGCAAGTCAAACGCTTTACCTTGTTGCCACAGGGCTTTTGCATGCACAGTGGCGAGCTCACGCCGACCATGAAACTGCGCCGCAAAGTGATCCTTTCACGTTACCAACATCACATTGACACCATGTATCAACGTTAGTCCTGGTGCATCAAAGCGGGGGAAGGTTTCTCATGGCTGAGAATCTTCCTTTGTTTTCGTTATTTGTATGCCTTTTCCCCCTTTTTCCTCCCCACGCCTGAATAGCAAATCTGGCAAAGTGTCGATTTTATAGTGGATGTTTCCAATTTCCTCCCCCGTGGTCAGCGTAAACCAGCAACATTCACTCAACATTTAGATTAAAAATGTAAATACTGATTAGCTAATAGACAGTTTTGCAAATAAAACGTTACATTGATTGCAGCTTCATCCGAAGCAGGCCAAGTGACAATCTAACGCCGCCTTACCGCCAGTATTTGGTTCAGATGTCCGCGTGGTGAGTGACCACCAGTACATCCAAGAGTAAGGGGCAGGATTAGGCTAAAAGTAAGTCCTAACTATGCAAACAGGGAGGCGTAGAGTGGAAATGTTATCCGGTGCCGAGATGATCGTGCGCTCCATGATCGATCAAGGCGTAAAACATATTTTTGGCTATCCAGGCGGGTCGGTACTGGATATTTACGACGCATTACACGAAAAAAGTGATATCGACCATGTGTTGGTGCGCCACGAACAAGCCGCGGTACACATGGCCGATGGTTATGCGCGTGCCACGGGGGAAGTGGGCGTGGTTCTGGTCACGTCAGGCCCAGGGGCAACCAATGCCATTACCGGCATTGCCACCGCGTATATGGACTCGATCCCCATGGTGGTGTTTTCTGGCCAAGTCATGAGCGGCCTGATTGGTAATGATGCCTTCCAAGAGTGTGACATGGTGGGGATCTCCCGCCCGGTGGTCAAACACAGCTTTTTAGTCCAGCGCGCCGAAGATATTCCCAATATTGTAAAAAAAGCTTTTTATCTTGCCGCGACAGGACGTCCCGGCCCTGTGGTGGTGGATATCCCCAAAGACATGCTGAATCCGGCGCAAAAGCATCCGTATCAGTACCCTGATAGTGTGCGTATGCGCTCTTACAACCCGACCACGTCAGGGCACAAAGGTCAGATCAAACGTGGCTTAAAAGCGCTACTGGCAGCGAAAAAGCCGGTGCTATACGTCGGTGGTGGGGCCATCATGGCCGACTGCGGCGAGCAAATTCGCCAGTTGTCAGAAAGTCTAAACATCCCCGTCGTTAGCACCTTGATGGGGCTGGGGGCGTTTCCCGGCACCCATGATCACGCGCTAGGGATGCTGGGCATGCATGGCACCTACGAAGCGAACATGGCGATGCACCAAGCCGATCTGATTTTTGGTATTGGTGTTCGTTTTGACGATCGTACCACCAACAATCTAGAAAAATACTGCCCCGATGCCACCATCATGCACATTGATGTGGATCCTTCCAGCATTTCTAAAACCGTGGCCGCAGATATTCCCATCGTCGGCTCGGCGGACGCGGTATTAAATAGCATGCTCAAATTGCTGGTGGAGCAAGGTGGCAATAACGACAGCGATGCGATCAGCACCTGGTGGCACAATATTCAGATTTGGCGTGAGCGCCAATGCTTGCAATATGTCGCTGATCCTGAGCGGATTAAACCCCAGCAAGTGATTGAAACCTTGTATCGCCTCACCCATGGCGAGGCGTATGTGACCTCAGACGTCGGCCAGCATCAAATGTTTGCGGCACTCTATTATCCGTTTGATAAACCACGTCGTTGGATTAACTCCGGCGGCTTGGGCACCATGGGCTTTGGGCTACCCGCCGCCATGGGGGTGAAGTTTGCGCTGCCGGACGCGCAGGTGGTGTGTGTCACCGGTGATGGCAGTATTCAAATGAACATTCAGGAGCTGTCGACGGCATTGCAATACGACATTCCGGTGGTGATCGTCAACCTCAACAACCGTTTCCTCGGGATGGTCAAACAATGGCAGGACATGATTTATCAAGGCCGCCATTCGCACTCTTATATGGACTCGGTGCCGGACTTTGCTGCGATCACTGAGGCTTATGGTCATGTGGGGATGCGCATCAATCATCCGTCCGAGCTGGAAGCGGGCTTAGAGGCAGCCTTAGCGATGAAAGATCGCTTAGTCTTTGTCGATATCAATGTTGATGAAACCGAGCACGTTTATCCGATGCAGGTACGCGGTGGGGCGATGAATGAAATGTGGTTGAGCAAAACGGAGAGAACCTAATGCGCAGTATTGTATCGGTTTTAATGGAAAACGAACCAGGTGCCTTGTCGCGCGTGGTGGGCTTATTCTCTCAGCGTGGCTACAACATTGAATCACTCACGGTGTCACCGACGGATGACGCAACCTTATCGCGCTTGAATATCACCACCTCGGTGGTAAGCGACGCGGACCGCGAGCAAATAGAAAAGCACCTGCACAAGCTGATTGATGTGCTGAAAGTAAGCAATGTGACCGAGAGCGATCATATTGAGCGCGAGCTGGCGTTGGTGAAGGTGAAAGCCAGCGGCTTTGCCCGCGCGGAGGTAAAACGCACCGCCGATATTTTCCGCGGTCAGATTGTGGATGTGACGCACTCGCTCTACACCGTGCAGTTGACGGGTGACAGTGACAAGTTAGATGCCTTTATCCGCGCGGTCGGTGAGATCACTGAGATCATTGAGGTGGCACGTAGCGGTGTGGTTGGCATCGCACGCGGCGAGCGAGCGTTGCGTCAGTAACCAAAGCCACTGGCCGTTGTAAGAAAAATGGCACGCCAAGGCGTGCCATTTTTGTGTGGGTTAAGCGGGATGAATCAAATACACCAAGGCTTCATAGGGTGCCAGTTGCATTTCTGGCATTAAAGGCTTGGCTTCTGGGTAATTATGGCTCACCAAGTCTGCGGTCGGGGCAGGGGCGAGAGGCAAGGTCGCCGTGACCGGTTCGGCATAAAAATTACACACCACCACCAGTTGGCTGTCGCCACTGTCGCGACGATAGGCGAGCAGTTGTGGGTGATCAGGCAACAAGTCCTGATAATCGCCTTCACGGATCACGGGTAAGGTTTTACGCAGGGAAATCAGCTTTTTGTAGTGATAGAACACCGAGTCTTTATCCGCCAGTGCGGTGTCGACATTGACGTCAACATAGTTAGGCGCAGGCGTTAGCCACGGTGTACCTGTGGTAAAACCGGCGTTTTCTGAACTGTCCCACTGCATAGGCGTGCGTGAATTATCGCGCGAGCGTGCCGCCAGAATGGCCAGCACTTCCCCTTCTGGCATGCCTTGGTCGCAAAGCAGACGGTGCATGTTGCGACTCTCAACGTCTTGATAGTCATCGATACGCTGATAGCCAGGGTTGGTCATGCCAATTTCTTCCCCTTGATACACGTAAGGCGTGCCTTGCTGCATATGAATCGCAGTGGCAAGCATTTTAGCGGACGCGACCCGATACTGGCGGTCATCACCAAAGCGGCTGACCACACGCGGCTGGTCGTGGTTACACCAAAACAGTGCGCCCCAACCTTGATTATGCAGGCCGTGTTGCCAAGTGCGGAAAAGCTGTTTTAGGGCCAAGAAGTCAAACGGCGCCAGTCGCCACTTCTCGCCGCCCGGATAATCGACTTTTAAGTGGTGGAAGTTAAACACCATGGAGAGCTCTTTGCCATCCGGCGCAGAGTATTGCTGACAGTGCTCCAGAGTGGTTGAAGACATCTCGCCCACGGTGACGCTGCCGTAATGCTGAAAAATATCCCGGCTGATCTCTTGCAAGTACTCGTGGACGCGGGGACCATCGGTATAAAAACGACGACCATCGCCTTGATGATCGTTGGGAAAGGACTGATCTTTGGAGATCAAATTGATCACATCGAGGCGAAAACCATCCACGCCTTTCTCGGCCCAAAAGGCCATTACGTCTTTGACGGCTGCCCGCACCTCAGGATTTTCCCAGTTAAGATCGGCCTGTTCGGTGGCGAATAGGTGGAGGTAATACTGGCCGGTGGGTTCGTGCCATTGCCACGCGCTACCACCAAATTTTGATTGCCAGTTGTTAGGAACACCGTCGTTAACCGGATCTTTCCAGATGTAGTAATCGCGATAGGGACTGTCTTTACCAGTCAGCGCGGATTGGAACCAGGGGTGCTCGGTCGAGGTGTGGTTAATCACAATATCCATGATGATGCGGATATCGCGCTTATGCGCCTCGGCGAGCAGGGTGTCGAAGTCGTCCATGGTGCCTAGGCTGGGGTCAATCGCATAATAATCGGCAATGTCGTAGCCGTTATCGACTTGTGGTGATACATAAATGGGGGTTAGCCATAATGCATCGATGCCCAAGGTCGAAAAATAGTCCAGTTTTTCGATAATGCCCGGCAGATCACCTGTCCCTGTTTGTGTGGTATCACGGAAGCTTTTCGGGTAAATCTGATAGATGGTGGCCGTTTTCCACCAGGGATGTGCGTGCATAATGTCTCTCTTAACGCTAAAAAAGCGGGGAGCGTACTCCCCGCGGACGGAATGGGAATTAGACGACCGCCAATTTGCCTTTGCTGGCCTGGCGGCGATACATAAAGGCGGTGAGTGCGATTGGCACCAAGATGGCGATTAACATCGCGACTGCGTAAACACCCCAGAATTGTGGCTGGATAGATAAGATGCCTGGTAGGCCCCCGACACCAATACCGTTGGCCATCACACCGGAAAGACCACACACAATGGCGGCCAGCGCTGAGCCAACCATCGCGCACAGCATTGGGAATTTGTAACGTAGGTTAATCCCGTACATGGCCGGCTCTGTCACGCCAAGGTAGGCGGAAATCGCCGCGGGCACAGAGATTTCACGTTCGTTTTCTTTCTTGCTGACCCAAATAATGCCAACCACCGCCGAGGCTTGTGCAATGTTGGACAGGGCAATCAGCGGCCAAATAGGCGTGCCGCCCATTTCCTGCATCAGCTGCAAGTCCACCGCGTTGGTGGTGTGGTGAACACCGGTAATCACTAAAGGTGCATAGAGGAAGCCAAATAGCGCTGCACCGATAAAGGCGAAATCACCGGTCATCGCCGTGCGAGCCAAGAAGGCGACGCCGTTGCCGATTTCACGCCCAAAGGGACCGATAAGGGTGTGCGCCAGTACCACTGAGGTGAGCAGCGCGACAAACGGCACCACCACAAGATAAAGGTAATCTGGAATAATACGTTTTAACTGGGTTTCAATAAATGCCAAAGCCATCCCTGCAAACATGGCTGGGATCACCTGTGCTTGGTAGCCGACTTTTTCAATTGAGAACCAGCCAAAGTCCCACACTTCAGGCATCTCTTTACCGATAAGGTAAGCGTTCATCAACTGTGGCGATACTAGGGTAATACCTAGCACGATACCCAAAATGGGTGTGCCGCCCATTTTCCTCACCGTCGCCCAACATACGCCGACAGGCAGGAAGTGGAAGATGGCTTCGCCAAGCAGCCATAAGAAGCCGTGAGCGGTGGCCCAAAACTCACTGATTTCGGTCAGGGTTTTGCCATCGAACATGCGGATATCGCCGATCACATTACGGAAGCCGAGGATTAGACCACCGGTGATAATCGCGGGTAAAAGGGGAACAAAAATTTCCGCGAGGTGTGAGATGGCACGCTCAGTCAGGCTCATATTTTGGCGCGCGGCTTGTTTGGCCTCGTCTTTTGACTGGCCTTCCACCCCGGTTTGTTCTTCTAGTAGGGCGTACACTTGGTCGACATTGGTGCCGATCACCACCTGAAATTGACCGGCGCTGGTAAAGCAGCCTTTGACCATGGGGAGCGCTTCAATCGCGGCCACGTCCGCTTTTTCCGGATCGTTTAGCACGAATCGTAAACGGGTGAGGCAGTGGCTAACGGTGGCGATGTTGTCTTTGCCGCCAATATGCGTGACCAATTGGTCAATGGCTTTTTTATCTATCTGGCTCATAAGCAATCCTGTATTGCTGTAGGGTATTCATTGGTAACGTTCCCACTGATTATGGATCGTACTAATCCAATTATCAGTGGAATCGTTCCCATTGTTTGAAAACCATCACACAGAAATTTGTAACTGCCTGATTTTTGGTGTTGGTTGAAGGTTAGGGTGTCACCAGGTGGCAAGGTTGTGTCCAGTGGCTAACCACGGGATCGTCGTCATCCAGCTGCTTGAGTAGCAAGTCGGCCGCATGTTGCCCTGCTTGGTGGTAACCTAGCTCCACACTGACGGCGCGTGGAAACATAAAGCGTAGCATGTCGTGATTGCCAATGCCGCCAATAGCGATGTCTTCTCGCCCAAGTGTTTGTAGGCGTTTCGCGACCCCTAGAGCGAGGGTATCGGACGCACAAACAATGGCATCGGTCTGTGTATTGATGAGGCTATCTGTGGCGTTGTAGGCGGCATGTAAGCTCATCTCACAGCGGTGTAGTCGTGGTGAGATCTGGTGGGTTTGGCAAAAATGCTGGTAGGCATCAGAGCGGGCGAGACCTGTGGTTTCATCTCGCTCATCAATCCCTAAGAAAGCAATATGTCGACACCCTTGATGATAAAAGTGATCCATCACTTGTGCGACCGCGCCTTGGTTGTCGTAGCTGACGCTAACGTATTGATCACTATCGACGGCTAGCACAACACAGTTAGGGGCGAATGGCGCTAGCGCGTTGAGATCACAGCCAGAAAAACCAAAAAAGATAATACCGTCGACATTACGGCGTTTCAGCACATCGAGGTGAGCTTGTGCTTTTTGTTGTGAGAACTGGCTCTCCATAATGGCAGCGTCATACCCCTTGGCATACAAGGTATTGAGCAGGCCAGTCAGTGCAGTGTTTTCTGAATTGGAGCTGAGTTTCGCCACGATCACCCCCACGACGCCACTGCGTTGTGCACGCATCGCACGTGCGGATTTAGAGGGCATAAAGCCATGCTGATCGATCACGGCTTGTACTTTCTCGCGTGTGCTGTCTTTGACCCGTGGATCATCGTTTAGCACACGAGATACGGTTGATTTTCCCACCCCGGCTAAGCGGGCGATATCCAAAATGGTCAATGCTTTTGTCATCTTGCTCTCTGCAGTCACACTAAATCAGCAGCTTAGTCGCCGCCTGTTGGGGGGTGATGATAACAGGCGTGATTGGCGCTTGCGATTTATTGATTAATTTGTAAACTATTGCCTGATTTTTGAACAGACTTCCCGCTTTAGACTGAAATGATGATGAGTCACCCATTACTACAAACAATCAATAAGTGCCTAGTACGCGTTACCACCCTGACCTTGGCGGTGATGGCCGTCAAGTTTAGTGCCATCTATTTGGTACCGTTAGCGGTATTGATAAAAACCCACTTCAAAGAAATTGTCCACTGGTAAAGGTGCCGATCCTGTCTCCGACCACAGTATTTAGCCCCAGCCAATAGTGTTGATAAGCGCGGCTGTGAGCTTGCGGTCGCGCAGAGACAAGCCCGCGCAATACTGGCATTAAGCGCTGCCAACTGGTTGCAAATTCAAAGCCGATATCAGGATGAGTGAGGTAGCGTAAATGCTGGGCGACAAGCGGCTGTATTGCGTCTGCGAGATACGGGTTGATCCCGGCAAAGAGCGTGTAATGAAGCTGCTGATGCCAGTGCGCCACGGCCGCGACGTCACGATAATCCTTGGCTGGCAGATTCTGTAGGCTGTGCAGTAAACCCAGTAGGGTCAATGAGGTCGGCTCATCCAACCGAGGTGGCAGCCTATCCATGAAAGCGCCAACCATTGCCTGTATGCCAGACGCGAGAGGTTGCCAGTCTGCCTGACTTAAGGGCATTAACTGGTATCCGAGTTGGGGTTGGTAGCTGATGCGTCCCGCCATGGCGAGTAAATGCAAGCCATCACGTGCCGTTGCTGTGGTTAAACCAAGTTGTTCGCATAAGGTGGCGACGGTGAGTGAATAATTGCCGTGCGCATTCGGTGTTAATGTGAGCTGGCGGGTTAATACTGCTGCCCAAATATGCGCCATGGCTTCTTGTGCTTTGGTTGGTTTCATTGCGCTTCCTGCTGTGCCTTCTTTTATCATGCCACTGAACGGGTGATAAAAAAACGCCCCGAACGAGTCGGGGCGTGATGGTTTGTAAAAACCGCTTAGGTCTGCAGTAAACGTCTTATTACAGAACGTGCACTGAGGCGGTGTTGGTGGTACCAGACGGCACGAGTGCGCCTGAGACCATGACCACGATATCGCCTTTGTTCGCTAAGCCTGACTCTAGCGCGATGGTTTTACCACGACGGTAGAACTCATCGGTGCTATCGATGCTTTCGATCATCACAGGTGTCACCCCTTTGGTCAGACACAAGTGAGCGGCTGTTTTCGGGTTAGTGGTGACCGCAACAATGTTCGCGGTTGGGAAGTACTTACGCACTGAGCGCGCTGACTTACCTGCTTCAGTCGCAACCACAATCAACGGGGCACTGAGCTTTTGAGAGGTATCGACCGCGCCTTTACAGACCGCTTCGGTGATACGTAGGCGGTCGCTATCAAGGCGAGAGCCTAAGGCTGGAGACATTTGACGGTCTGTGCGCTCACAGATTTGTGCCATAATGCTCACCGCTTCTAATGGATACTTCCCTTTCGCTGATTCACCTGACAGCATCACCGCATCGGTGCCGTCCATGATGGCGTTGGCCACGTCACCTGCTTCTGCGCGGGTTGGGCGTGGGTTTTTGATCATCGAATCGAGCATTTGTGTCGCCGTGATAACCATCTTGCGTGCACGGTTACATTTTTCGATCATCATCTTCTGCGCGAAGATCACTTCTTCAACGGGGATCTCTACACCGAGGTCACCACGAGCAACCATGATGCCGTCAGATGCTTCCAAGATAGCGTCAAAGTTGTCGACACCTTCTTGGTTCTCAATTTTAGAGATGATCTTGATGTCGCTACCGCCGTTTTGCGCCAATAGCTCGCGGATTTCTTCTACGTCTTCTTTCTTACGAATAAATGAGGCAGCAACAAAATCAACGCCTTGCTCGCAACCAAATTTCAGATCCGATTTATCTTTTTCAGCCAGCGCAGGCAAGCTGACAGAAACGCCTGGCAGGTTAACGCCTTTGTTTTCGCCGAGCTCACCGTTGTTGAGTACTTTACAAACCACTTCTTTTTCAGTCGTTTCTAGTACTTCCATCTCAAGTAGGCCATCATCAACCAGTACTGTATCACCCGCTTTTAAATCTTGCGGCAGACCAGCGTAGGTCACGGCGACGCGTTCTTTATTGCCCACAACAGAGGTATCTGTAGTGAATGTAAAGGTTTGACCGGCTTCCAGTAGCACATCGTCGCCACCTTCCAGTTTTACCGTACGGATCTCAGGACCTTTGGTATCCAGCAAGATAGCGGCTTGTTTGCCGGTTTGCTTCATCACATTACGCAAGTTGGCGATACGCGTACCATGCTCTTGGTAATCACCATGTGAGAAGTTAAGGCGCATGACATTCATGCCAGCTTCAACAAGCTGAGTAAGCATCTCTTCAGATTCGGTTTTTGGGCCAATCGTACATACGATTTTGGTCTTTTTCATCGACACATTTCTCCGGTCAAAAATTGAAACATAAGCCTGATGCTTTCTCACAACACACCGAAAAGTGTAATTTTACCACGCACTTTTACTACTTAAGTGGCTGTGAAAGCGAATTTTTTGCATTTTGCAATGACGTTACCGCAGCCAGGGTTGCTGTGGTGACGTCACTGTTTATCGATCGTGAGTATAGATTGTCTGCGGTGATCTGTGTTGATCACGGGCAATAAAGGCTTCATTGACAATAAAGCACTCAATAGTGCTCTGTCTCATGAGTCTTCCCTTCCTTTGGGGCGCGTAAATTTACCACAGCTGACGATTTAAATCATTACAACCCGATGACAGCACACTGGTGAATCAAGATATTTTTATCATGATTACGCTTTCTGTTGATGTTTCCACCTTTACCATACGACGTATTCCTTTTTGCTGCTTTTATCGGCCATCAGTGGCCATTTGCATGCTTTCTGATGTGATCTAGCTTCCAATTTGAACTGGATCATGCTTTTTTATTAAGTCTTTTGCGTTCCCTTAGAATTTATCTACCATCAAGACTCTTTGAATGGACTGTCTAATAATGTTTGCGCGCACTTTTCGACTTTTGACAGGGATGCTGCTCCTGGCCTGCACGTATGTGAGTACGTTTGCATGGGCTGACGACGCCTATCTGTCAGAAGAAAAAGACATTTTAGTCGCCACTCATTCTTCGGTCTGGAAGCCTTACAGCTACTTGTCTGATGATGGCCAACCAAAAGGCTTGTTGGTCGACTTCTGGCAAGCCTACGGCCAATATAATCATGAGCCCGTACAATTTGTGTTACTCGATTGGGCCGACACGCTCGCTTATATGAAAGAAGGCGGTAACCGTGTTCATGCGGGGTTATTGAAGTCCACCGAACGCGAGGACTACCTCGATTTTGTTGCGCCTATTTTTAATATTGATGGTTCGTTATACATCCGCAATGAAGCGCGCGGCACCAAAACAGATACGCTTGTCGGCGGTAAGGCAGTCGGTGTTGTTGCAGGCAGTTATGAGTCAAGCTATCTCACCGAGCATTATCCGGACGTTGAACAACAGACTTACGCCAATAATGAGCGGTTATTTGACGCCGCTTTCAGTGGTGAGATTGATGCGCTAGTGGCGGATAGCCAAGTCGCTAATTTTTATATGCTCACCTTTGATAAGCCATTGACGTTTGTCGCAGAGCAAATCCTTTACACACGCCCGATTTATGCGGCGGTGCCCAAAGGCAACCAAGCCTTGCTCGCGCAAGTTCGCGAGGGAATGAGTAACATACCGGCGGAAGAGCTGTTACGCATCAAGCAAAAGTGGATCAATACCGAGCGCGTCGAGGCTTACCCGGCTTGGCTTATTCCCAGTATCGTGTTGTCGGTGCTGTTAGGCGCGGTGACCTATATCTTTATTCTGAAACGCATGGTGTATAAACGCACGGTCGCATTACGCCGAGCGAATGCACGTTTGCGAGAGTTTGCTAACACCGATCCTTTGACGCAGTTATTAAATCGCCGTGGGCTCGAAACCTACTTTACCCGCTTAAAACCCAAGCTGAGCCGCCAGCAGGAAGTAGGATTAATTTTGATTGACCTTGACCATTTCAAGCAGGTCAATGATACCTATGGACATATGCAAGGCGATAAGGTGCTGGTACATCTGGCGAGCTATTTAAAGCGATGTGTTAAAAAAGGGGCCGCTGCGCGTTTAGGCGGAGAAGAGTTTTGCATCTTATGCCCGACCCAAGATTTAGATGCCTTAATTGAAATGGCTAACCACATTCGCTGCGATATTGCGGACACGGTGTTTGAATTTGGCGGCGCCGATATTCGTGTCACTGTGAGCATTGGTGCCATTGTTTCCAGTGATGTGGTGGAGGAGATAAAGCAGCTAGAGCTAGATGCGTTGATCCATGCCGCTGATCTTCTCATGTATCGCGCGAAAGACCGTGGCCGCAATCAAGTGATGCTCGCTTCTTCGCAATCCGTTAATACCCCCATCGTCGAAATATAATACCGTTTACTGTCGGGTAAAGTGGGTAATACTTTACGCTGGGGAAAGCGCCTACTTATTCCCTAGCCGCAATGGCTAATGATTGCACCTCATCCGTCCCGAAGCTGCTGCGGTGTCACGCGTGTCTTTTTCTCTTTGATGCACCATCCTCCTCTTTTCTACTTTTTTGTTTTCTTTCCTTGCAGCGTTTTTATCATTAAATATACTGTATATATATACAGGTATTTTAATGATGAAAACACTCGACCAATTAGCCCAACAACACGGCCTATGGCGCGCCAGTCAGCGCCCGTTAATGGCGGAATTACCCGATAAAAAAGCGACCGGTTACACTGTCTTTGATCAGCGCCTTGGCGGGCTTCCGTCTCCAGGTGTGACGGATATCATCAGTGACTATGGCGTCGGTGAGTTGCGGCTGGTGTTACCGGCGTTGTATCACGCTAGCGGCCAGCAGGTGGTGTGGATCCGACCACCGGTTGGACTCAACGCAGCGATGCTACATCAGCAAGGCTACTCCACAGACAACACCTTGTTGGTGTCCCCCAAAAGCGATCAAGATACGCTGTGGGCCGCCGAGCAAGCCGCGCGCAGTGGTGCGTGTCAGGCGGTAGTGTTATGGCCATCTTCGCTCACGGTTGGACAAGTGAAGCGCCTAAAACTGGCGGCCGAACATGGCCAATGTGCGGTGGTGCTGTTGCGCCGCCAGCAGACGTACTCATTGACCTTGCCGGTCGATTTAAGCGTGGCACTGGCGCCTTCCGCATGTGGCGTAATGGTCACGGTGCGCTATTGTCGCGGCCAATGGCCACCGGCCCCGTTTACCCTCGATTGGCGCACGCAATGGCCCGCGTTGGTGACCAGGCCGAGTAATGCAGAGAATTTGCTTGCCTTTCCTTCACGGCAACAGCGGGAGCAAGCGTGATGTCATTGTGGCTGTATCTGCATTGCCCAAGCTTGTTGTTAGATAGCCTTTATGCGCCGTCATCGGTGCAAGCAGTGGGGCTGGTCAGCGAGCAAGAAGGCCGTTTAGTGCAGCTTTCTGTGGCGGCTAGCACGCACGGTTTGAATACCGGCATGGGATTAGGGGCAGCGGCGCTTATTTGTCATCAGCTCGCGGTCTACCCTTATTGCGCGGTGAAAGAGCAGTCCGCGCTTGAGCAGCTCGCCACACAGCTTTATCCGCTGGTCGCAGAAATCAGCCTTAATCCCCCTAAAGGTTTATGGCTACACGTGTCACCGATGTTGGCGCTATATCAGGGGTTTCCCCCGCTATGGCAGGCGGTGACTCAAACGCTGGCTGAAAGTGGTATCCGTTATCAGGCCGGGGTGGGCGAAACGCCGCGTGCCGCCGAGCTTATGGCGTATGGACACGCGGGCAAGATCAGTACCGATCCTGAGCACTTACAGGCGGCTTTGCAGCAAGTGCCGTTGACCGCAGCCCCTTTACCGGAGACGGTGAAAACCCAGTTTACGCGTCTGGGCCTCTCTCAGTTAGGTGAGCTTATCGCCTTGCCCACCGCTTCGCTGACGCGACGTTTTCCGCGCTCTGTGGTGGATTATCTTGCTGAATTGAGTGGCGATAAGCCGACGACGCTGCGTTATTTTCAGCCACCGCTGCAATTTTTTCAGCAACGGGTTTTATTATTTGAGCTTAGTGAGCAAGCCCATTTATTGCCCATTATCGAGAATCTCGTCTCGGCACTGTGCCGCTTTCTTGAGCAGCGTAGTGCCTGCACCCCCGCGCTGACGTTGGGCTTTAGCTTGCGTGATGGATGTGAAGAAACCCTGCCGGTGATGGCCGCGCATGGCGAGAAAGACGTCGAGCGCTGGATGGCTTTGGTGCGTTTACGGCTGGCGTCATGGCAAGTGAGCCAGCCAGTGACGGCAGTGAGTGTGACGGCTTCGCAAATTGATTGCCACCAGCCCGGACAAACCGATCTCTTTAGCGCGCAGCAAGGCGAGCAAAACCGTGATGAGTTGGTCGCGACCCTGGCAGCCCGACTAGGAGAGGAAGCGGTCATGCGGTTGGCGTATGTAGATCATCACCGTCCCGAGGCGGCCAGCCAACATGTCCCTCATCACCATAGCGCCACGCCGACGGCCTCGGCACCCACGCGCCCACGTCCAAGCTTATTGTTGCCGCAACCCACGCCACTGATTGGTAAGGTCACCTTGCGTGAAGGGCCGGAGCGGATTGTCACGGGCTGGTGGGAAGGCGTGCCTATCCAGCGCGATTACTTTATTGCCCAAAACGCCCAGCAACAATGGCTGTGGGTGTTTCGCACGCCAGAGCAAACTTGGTTTTTACACGGCTGGTTTAGTTAGACGGTGAAGCGATGAGTACGTATGCCGAGCTGGTATGTTGCAGCAATTTCACCTTTCTTGAGGGCGCCTCACACCCGGAAGAGCTGGTAGCGCAAGCGGCAACATTGGGCTATCAAGCGCTCGCGATCACCGATGAATGCTCGGTCGCAGGGGTGGTGCGTGCGTATCAAGCCCAGCGTGATTATCCGCAGCTTTCGCTGATCATTGGCAGTCGCTTTCGCCTGCAGGCGTTAGATGTTGTTCTACTGTGTCCCACCCAAGCGGCTTACCAAGAGCTGTGTCGGATTATCACCAATGCGCGGCGGCGCAGTCACAAAGGCGACTACCAGCTGAGCGAGTGGGACTTGATGTCGGTGCGTCATGGCTTGGTGCTATGGCTACCCAGTGGCGCGGAGAGTGATCATCACTGGGCAAAATGGCTGTTACGTTATCATGGCGAGCGCTTGTATCTGGCCGTGCGGCGCGATCTAGCGGATAACGACCATCCGTATCTGGCACACTGTCGCATGCTGGCAAGCCAGTATGAGCTTCGCGTGACCGCGTGTGGTGATGTGTTGATGCATCACCCTGAGCGGCTGGCGTTACATCATACCTTAACGGCGATTCGGCATCGCCAGCCTGTCGCTGAATTGGGAAGGACGTTATTACCCAATGCAGAGCGCGCCTTACGCCCGCTGTCTAAACTACGCTCTCTATTCCCCCCTGAGTGGCTGGCGGAAAGTGCCCACATTGCCGCTCAGTGTCAGTTTTCCTTGGCGAGCTTGAAATACAGCTACCCCAAAGAAGTGGTGCCGACTGGCGAGCCTGCGATGGCCTATCTGCGTGAGGCGGTCAAGCAAGGCGCACAGCAGCGCTTCCCTAAGGGCGTGCCCTGTGACGTGGGAGCCATCATTGAAAAAGAGCTGGCGCTTATCGAGGCGCTGGATTATCCGTATTACTTTTTGACCATTTACGATCTGGTGCGCTTTGCCCAATCGCGTGGGATCTTATACCAAGGGCGCGGATCGGCGGCGAACTCGGTAGTGTGTTATTGCTTAGGGATCACCGCGGTGGATCCATGCAAAGTCGATGTGCTGTTTGAGCGCTTTATTAGCAAAGAGCGCGACGAGCCGCCGGATATTGATGTGGACTTTGAGCACCAGCGCCGCGAAGAAGTGATCCAGTATTTGTATCAAAAATATGGCCGAGAGCGGACCGCCTTAGCGGCAACCGTGATCCGTTATCGGCTGAAAAGTGCATTGCGCGATGTGGGCAAAGCGTTGTCGATCCCCGCTAGCCAGATTGATTTTTTTATTCAAAATCTCAATCGGCGCGATAAAACCCAGCCTTGGACGCAGCAACTTCAGCACTTGGGCCTCGATCCTAAAAGCGCGAAAAGCCAACAATGGCTGTCGCTGACTCAGACATTGATCGGTTTTCCGCGCCACCTTTCTCAGCATGTCGGCGGCTTTGTGATTGCGGATGGGCCTTTGTATGAGTTGGTGCCGGTGGAAAATGCGGCGATGGCAGAGCGGACGGTGATCCAGTGGGATAAAGACGATCTGGAAACACTGCATCTGATGAAAGTCGACGTACTGGCGCTGGGCATGCTCACTGCGATTCGGCGTACCTTTGATTTGATTGCCCAAACCGGTGGCCCTCGCTTGAGTTTGGCGGCGATCACCCAACAAGGCGACGATCCGGCGGTGTTTGCGCGTATTCAGAAAGCCGATACCGTGGGAGTGTTTCAAATTGAGTCACGGGCACAAATGAGTATGCTGCCGCGGCTCAAACCGGCTTGTTATTATGATTTGGTGATTCAAATTGCCATTGTCCGCCCGGGGCCGATTCAAGGCGACATGGTGCATCCGTATTTACAGCGACGCGACGGGAAAGAAGCAGTGAGCTACCCGTCCAAAGCGGTTGAGCAAGTGCTGGCGCGTACGCTCGGGGTGCCCATTTTTCAAGAGCAGGTGATCAAACTGGCGATGGTAGCGGCCGGCTTTTCCGGTGGGGAAGCGGATCAGCTGCGCCGCGCGATGGCCGCTTGGAAGAAAAAAGGCGGACTGGCGCCGTTTCGCGACAAATTGATCGCTGGGATGACCGCGCGAGGCTATCGCGCCGACTTTGCCGAGCAGCTTTACCGGCAAATCTGTGGGTTTGGTGATTATGGCTTTCCTGAGAGCCACTCGGCTTCGTTTGCGGTTTTGGCCTATGTATCAGCGTGGCTAAAGCATTATTATCCCGCCGCGTTTTATACCGGCTTGCTCAATAGCCAGCCGATGGGGTTTTACTCACCGTCACAATTGATGCAAGACGCCACGCGCCACCAAGTGCCTGTGTGGCCGGTTTGTGTGCAACACTCGAGGGCGGATCATTGTTTAGAAAAGATCGGCGATCAGTGGGGCGTGCGGCTAGGATTGCGATTAGTCAAAGGGTTGAGTGCGGCGGCAATAGACCGATTGCTGGCCCATCGCCCGGAGGCAGGCTTTGCGTCTTTGTCGTCACTGCAAGAAATTAACCTTGACCGCGATGCCTATCAAGCCCTAGCCAGTAGCGGTGCATTGGCGACGCTGGCTGGCAATCGCTATCAGGCGCGCTGGGCACTGATGGATCAGCAGCGGCAACTGCCGCTACTGGCGGCCAGTGACGATGAGGTTGCGTTGCCTCACTCGCCTTCCCAATGGCAGAACGTGATTGAAGATTACGCGGCCATGGGGCTGTCGCTCACTGATCATCCCATTCGTTTGATGGCGCAAGCCGGTACATTGGGGCGTTTTACCCGTGGTGTTGAGTTATCACAGTGTGCGCCACAAAGCTGGGTGGCGGTAGCGGGTGTGGTGACGGGCAAGCAGTCCCCCGGCACCGCCAGTGGCGTAACCTTTGTCACCTTGGAAGACGATACGGGCAATATCAATGTGGTGGTTTGGGCGGGGACGGCACGGGCGCAATCCCGTGCTTTTATGCAAGCCAAGGTGTTGAAAGTGCATGGCATTGTCGAGCGACAGGGCGAGGTGGTGCACGTGATTGCCGGTAAGTTGATTGACCTGACCCCAACGCTCACCACCTTGTCGGTGGCCGCGCGTGAATTCCGTTAACGCGACGCGCTAACCGCATCGGGGCAGGCGGGCGCCGGACACGCGGCTACCGCTTGAATACGCTGACGATGCAGCTCATCACGAATCGCCGCCCCTTTAAAGCCGGCGTCGACAATTGGCTTAACCTCTACCTGTTGCGCGCAAGCAAAGCGCTCGCGTAAGGCGTCGGCTTGTGGATAGTAATAAATTTCACGTCCCTTGCGGCCACGCACATCGGCCAAACACGCCAAGGCCAATTGCTCGACCCGCTCGGGTTTGCGCCACGCATCGATCTGATTAAACAGCGCTACCCAATGCTCAGGGCTGAGTTGATCGCACTTATGAATCTTGGAGTGGTGCGCACTGACCACCAAGGCCAAATCCCGATAGGCGTTGGGGATACGTAGTCGCTCGCACAGCTCTTTGATAACGGGCAGTCCGCGATCACCGTGGCCGCGATGGCCGGGCAAGATGGAGACAGGGGTGAGGGCTTTACCGAGATCATGGACTTGTGCGGCAAAGCGGATGCTTTTGTCATCGGTCAATGAGGCGGCATAACGGCTGACCATTTCCGTGTGGATGCCGGTATCGATTTCAGGGTGCCAGTTGGCCGGATTCGGCACGCCGTACAAGGCGTCGATTTCAGGGAGCACCACGGCAAGGGCACCACAATCGCGCAGCACAGCAAGAAACACATCGGGACAATCACTGCCGAGTGCTTTTTCCCACTCGCGCCAAACCCGCTCAGGGGTGAGGTGGGCGAGCTCGCCCTTGGCGACCACCGTTTTCATCAGCGCTAAGGTATCATCGGCAATGGTAAAGCCGAGTGGCGCAAAACGGGCGGCAAATCGTGCCACGCGCAGTACCCGTAATGGGTCTTCGCTAAAGGCGGGCGAGACATGGCGTAGAATGCGGTTATGTAAATCTTGCTGACCGCCATACGGGTCAATCAAGCTGCCCTCTTCATCTTGGGCGATGGCGTTGATGGTGAGATCGCGGCGCTGAAGGTCCGCTTCCAGTGAGATATCTGGCGAGAAGTCGCAAATAAACCCGGTGTAGCCCTGGCCTGATTTTCGTTCAGTGCGGGCGAGGGCGTGTTCTTCGTGTGTGGTGGGGTGTAAAAAGACGGGGAAATCTTGGCCGACTTGCTGGTAGCCGGCTGCTTGCATTTGTTTGACGGTGGCACCGACCACTACCCAGTCTTTATCTGTGACCGGCAAGCCTAATAGCGCATCACGTACAGCACCGCCGACAAGATAATGTTCCACACCAAACTCCTTAATGACAAAGAGAAGACACAATCACGTTTGTGTCGCGAATGGGTTTAAGTATACATAGAGCCTAGCAGCACGCCCACCGTGTGCTTAAAAGGCCGCTATCAGGATCGCAATAAAAAAGGCTGCCAATGCAGCCTTTCATTCACGATTATGCCCAGCCGTCGCGGCGACGTTTTTTACGTGGGATAAGATGTGGCAGCACCAAGCCAAACAGTAAGCCACCGCCGGCTACCATGCCACCGTAGGTGAACCAACGCATCAGAAGATCATCTTTTTGGGTATCTATTTTGGCGCGTAAAGCACGGATTTCGCTTTGCGCATCAATCAGTTTTTTATTGAGTTCGCTGCTGTGTGCTTCCAGCTTCTCGATCTGCGCGTTGCGTTGTTTAAGGGATTCAGCCAAGCCTTTTTGTTGTGCTTTAGCATCATCTTTTGCACTGGCCAGCGCGGACTTCACCTTTTTCAGCTCTGATTCTAGCGCCGGCACGCGTTCTTTTAAGCCAGGTTGTGTGGTCACGTAGTCACTTTTTACCCAGCCTTTACGGCCACGGCTATCAACTACTTGGGTATAGCCCTCATCGCGATTGCGTTTTAGCACAGTGACTTTATCACCCGCATCGACACTGCCGATAATACGATATTGTGTGCCCGGGCCTGAGTGCATATAAGTGAACAAATCATCAGAAATATAGTTTTCTGCCATCGCTCGAGGCGCGGCAACGAGAACGAACAGCAATACGAGAGCAGAATACAGGTGTTTCACGTCTGGGGTCCTTTGCATAATTTCAGTGTGGGACACATCGGCTTTGCTGGGCATAGTGCCATAGGCGTAAAAGAAAGGGGAGCCATGCCCCCCTTTTTTTGACTGTGATTTGACATCACCGGCGCTTGTTACGCAAATAGCGAGGTCATCACTTGGTAAAAGATCACAGCCAACAAGGCCCCCGCGGGTAAGGTGATCAGCCATGAGGCAACAATATTACGCACCACACCCAAGTTGAGTGCGGCAATACCGCGGGCAAAGCCAACGCCCAAAACGCCGCCGACTAAGGTTTGTGTGGTTGAAATAGGGAGGCCAGTGCCAGAGGCGAGCACAACCGTACTTGCGGTCGCCAGTTGCGCGGCAAAACCACGACTTGGGGTAAGCTCAGTAATGCCCGAGCCCACGGTCGCCATGACTCTGTGTCCCATGGTGGCAAGGCCGAGTACAATCCCCGCGCCACCCATCGGTAAAATCCACCAGGCGATTTGTGCTTTTTCCGCTACAGCACCGAGGTTTTGTACCGTGGCCACAATAGCCGATAGCGGACCAATGGCATTGGCCACGTCATTCGAACCATGTGCGAAGGCCATCGCACAGGCGGTGACCACCATCAATAGGCTAAATATCCGCTCAACCCCCTGAAATCCTTGATTTTCATCGCCGCGATACTTTCTAGAAATGTAATAAACGCCAAAAAACATTACCATGGCAGAGAGCACGATGGAGGCGCTCACGGACTCTAGGGTTGTCAGGTGGAGGCCAACATGTTTGAGACCTTTTTTGATGGTGACCATCGCGATAATAAACGCGGTGAGAAACATATAAAGCGGCACGAAACGTTTGGCATTAAGCACAGGGCGGTCGGTATCAAAAATCAGTCGTTGTGCACTTAAGAATATAAAGTAAGCGAACAAGCCAGAGATAAAAGGGGTGATAATCCAACTGCCAACGATGCCTTGCACCGTATGCCAATCGACTGCATCTGCGCCAACCGATAGGCAGGCAAAACCAATAATCGCACCAATGATAGAGTGGGTGGTGGAGACGGGCCAACCCATGAATGAGGCAAGTAATAGCCAAGAGCCAGCCGCCAGTAGCGCGGACATCATGCCAAAGACTAATTCCAACGGTTGGTCAGCATAAAAACTGGTGTCAATCACACCTTTGCGAATGGTGTCTGTGACCTCACCACCGGCTAAATACGCGCCGGCGAATTCAAAAATCATCGCCACAATAATGGCTTGCTTCACGGTGAGTGCTTTTGAGCCCACAGACGTGCCCATCGCGTTCGCGACGTCATTGGCACCAATACCAATCGCCATTAAAAAACCAAAAGCCGCGGCGACCATGATCAGTATGGTCCCGTGATTCATCAGGATTTCCATTGTAATACCTTGTTGTTACATCACTCGGTTAGGAACGGGAAAGCATGACCTCTAAGCGCGCACCCACACGTTGCGCCTGGTCAGCAATTTCACCGACCCACTCGAGGATTTTGTACAAGAACATGACGTCAACAGGATTGTACTCCTGCTCAACGGCCATTAATGCTTGGCGAAGTTGGATTTGCATAGAATCGGTATCGTCTTCAATCACATCCAACTGATGAATCATTTCGGCGACTAAGGTGACTTCGCGCCCTTTAAAGCCAGTCTCAAGTAGCTCTTCAAGCTCGTTGATCACGCGGCGTGCTTGCGCGGCAGCGTCTAAGCATCGCTGCACATAGGCGATAAAGGCATCATTCATTGAGGGGGGCATACGAAGCTGACGGCCTATCACGCGGCCGGCAATATCTTTGGCTAAGTTTGCCAGCTTGTCTTGCTGGGTGAGGAGCTCGAGCATGTCCGTGCGATCGACGGGCATAAAGAGACCTCGTGGTAACTTAAGCCGGATATTGCGCTTTAGGGTATCAGCATCTTTCTCAATATCTGAGATTTGCTGACGGAGTTGATTTGCCTTATCCCAATCTTGTTGCTCGCAAGCATGAAAGAAGGGGATCAGTAACTCACAACAATCGTTTACACGATTTACGTGACGCTGCAGTGGTTTAATAGGGCTTTTTGCAAATAGCCCAACAATTGTATTGACTGGCATAGCCGTAATCTACCTGGTTGCCTCGAGCCCAGAGGGCAAAAAAGAGAGGCGAAAAGTTCAACGATGGTATATCGGAGCGGCGATGGTAGCGCAGAACATAGGCTAAAGAAATAGCTTTTGTGATCTCTGCCTCAGTGCGCGTGATCAAGCCTGGTAGTGATAGCGCTTGCCGACAGGATCAATTGTTCATATCCTTGTCAGGCAATTGGCTATAGGTAACCGTATGGACACTGAGATAGAGCTCAAATTTTTTGTCTCTTCTGACTTTTCTCATCGCATTCGCGATAAAATTGTCAGTGTAAAACAGCTACAGCAAAGCCAGCGTGAGCTGGGAAACATCTACTTCGATACGCCAGATTTTACCCTACGTAAACACGATATCGGTTTGCGGGTACGTCGTTTTGATGGTGTGTACATTCAAACCCTCAAAACGGCAGGTCGGGTCGTGGCTGGGCTGCATCAGCGCCCAGAATACAACGCCGAGCTTAACGGACCTGAACCTGATCTTTCTTTGATCCCAGTCGATGCATGGCCCGATGATCTGGATGTTGATGCACTGAGCCAAGCTCTCCAGCCGTTGTTTTCCACCGATTTTGTGCGTCAGCAATGGCTGTTAGCAACGGATGACGGTAGCCAAATCGAATTGGCGAGCGATCAAGGCGAGGTCTCTACCGAAGCTGGCGACAAGGATGTGATTTCTGAGGTGGAGCTGGAGCTGATTTCCGGACAAACCGACGCCTTGTTCTCGCTGGCACGCAGCCTGGCGGATGAAGGTGGCTTACGCCTCGGAAATTTGAGCAAGGCGGCGCGTGGCTACCGCCTGGCAACCGGCTATCAGGGTGATCCGGTTAAAGCCTTATCCATCGTTAAACTCGGCGCTGATGATAGCCAAGAAAAAGCCCTGATTCGGATCCTCGAGCATGCGTTGAATCACTGGCATTATCACGAGCAAATCTACATTGAGCGTGAGTCCCTTGAGGCGTTACAAGAAATTCGCTATGCCGTCTTGTTGATCCGACAGGCGTTTGTCTTATTCGGCAGTGTGGTGCCGCGCCGAGCAAGCAGTTTACTCCGTCAAGAGCTGCAATGGTTTGAGGGTGAACTGGCGTGGCTCGATGATGCTCGGACGAATGCCCGACTGTGTGAAGACAAAGGCCAATATCTGCGTAAATTAAACGCGCGAAAAACCTTGGTGAAAAGCTTGAAGGTCGAACAAGCGAGGTTGCCTGAACGAGAGGACATTGTCGCGCTGCTACATACATCGCGGTATTGCAATTTACTGCTCGATTTAAGTCGCTGGATCCTCTCGAAAGGTTGGCAACCGTTTTTAGATGATAAAGCGGCGGATAAGCTTGCCCAACCGATTCAACGTTTGGCCGACAAAGCACTGCCAGAGTCTTGGCACGAGTTGCTTGACGCATTTGATGAAACTAAACCACTGACGCGGCACGACTACTTTGACCAATACCCTCGCTTGCAACGCAATTTGTTGCTAGGCACTTGCTTGGCCTCTTTGTATGACAAAAGTCGGCGTAAAGCCTTCCGCTTGCCTTGGCTCGATATGTTGCAAGGCATTGAAGAGCTTCGCTTGCTCGAGCCGGTGCGTGAGCGAGTGGTCGAGATTGACGATGAAGAGGATAAAAAACAAGCAGAGAAGTGGTTGGCACGTAAAGAAGAGTCACTGTTTCATGCGATGACGCAAAGCCGTCAAACGGGATTGCGTCTTACTCCTTATTGGCAAGAGTAAGCGAACGAGAGTGATAAAAAGCAGCCTGGAGGTTGCTTTTTTTATGTGTGCCTTTATGCGGTTACCTTGCTTGAGTATCCAGTTTCAATGTCTGAGGAGATTCGATAAAACCGCCTCTAGGATCAATATATTTGGCACTTTTTTACGTTATAAACAGGCAAGGTGCGTGATGATAATTTGATTAACTTATCATTATGGGCATTGTTTATGGGCAAATTTCACAAATACGGTAAACAAGGATTCAGTGAGGGTGACGTTTGCCGATATAACATCACTCAGTATTAATAATCGCCCGTTTGGCAGTCAGTTGGCTTAATAACGGACATGGAGCTTTCAGGATTATGGCTAAACATACCTTTTATGCGTGGGAAAAACCCGTTACCAATCTGCGCTTGATCCCAAAACTCGTGATTCTCATGGTCTTTAGTACCATTATTCTGGTCGGTAAGCAGATGTGGGATGCGAACACGTTTCGCCAGTCCGTGATTGAGTTCACCCTGAATCAGACCCAAGAATTAGCGCGATCCAGCGCGGCAATGACAGGTGCCCTCATCGATCAGCCTGATGGGGAACGCTTGATGCGAGAGGCGGTGGATACCATGAACGCCGAATTCAGCGAAGGGGCGTATTTATATTTGGTCAATGGCACCACTCGCCAAGTCTGGTCTCACCCTTCAATGCGCCAGTTTGACGCTTTGCGCGTGCCGGATGACAGCACCGGAACCGATGTCGCTGACTTGTTTCTCAATCAGTCAGGCGCGTTTAGCTATACCGTTTATGACGGTGGCCGTCATGGCTATGCCGTGCCCGTAGGCGGCAGTGATTGGTGGCTTGTGGCATCACAACCGACGTCTGAGGCGCAGGCGTATTACCAAGATTATATGATTCAGGTCGCGTGGCAAACCGCGCTGATGATTGTCTCTTTCATGGTTATTTTGCTGGGCGGCTCCAATATTATGCTGCGGCAAATTAATTATCTTACCGATAGAATTCGGGCGCTCGCCAACCGTGATCTCAGTGAACCGATTGAGATGAATAGCCGGGACGAGTTTGGTGATTTAGCGCGTGAGCTGGAAAGATCGCGTCAGCAATTGGTGGATGTGATTAACGCGCAGCGCCAAGCGTCGGATGATCTTTCTTCTCTGGCTGAGATTATGACGATCAGCATGTCGGAAACCAAAGAGTCATCGCAAGAGCAATTCTCTGAGATGGATCAGCTTGCCTCGGCGATGAGTGAGATGAGTGCGACCGTGCAAACCGTCGCTGAGCATACTCGAGAGGCGGCCAAAGCGACCGAAACCTCTAGCCAACAGGCGAACAGTGGTCAAGAGCACGTGAGCAGTACCATCAAAACCATCAATGAGCTGTCCAATGACATCAGCGAGTCATCCCAGGTCGTGGGGCAGGTCGATGCCCAGGTGGAGAAAATCGGTACTGTCGTGGTCACTATTCAAGGAATTTCAGAGCAAACCAATCTACTGGCACTCAATGCCGCGATAGAAGCCGCACGCGCGGGCGATACGGGGCGTGGTTTTGCGGTGGTGGCGGATGAAGTACGCAAGCTGGCGCAACACACCCAAGAAGCCACGGTGGAAATTCAAGATATGATCACCCAGTTGCAGCAAAGTGCGCAAAAAGCGGTGGGTTTGATGGATCGCAGTGTTTCCGAGGCCAAGACAGGCGTCGAGTCAGTGAGCCAGGCTGGCGGAGAGCTTGAGCAAATCGTCACGCAAATCCAATCGCTTAATGACATGAACTTCCAAATCGCCTCATCGGCGGAACAACAAGCGTCAGTAGCCGGTGAGATGAACCAAAACCTCACCAATGTTAAAGATTTGGTCCAGGCATCGGTGACAGTGGCGTCTGAGCTGCATGAAACGGCAGAGATGGTTGAACAAAGTGCACAATCACTCAAAGATAAAATTGAGGCCTTTAAAGTCTAACCACGTTTGAGGTTTTATCCGTAATCAACAACGGCTCGCTGCATCGGTGAGCCGTTTTTGTTAGTGTCGATACAGGACGATAGCAAAAGGACTGCCCATGGTACTCTCTGACTCTCTTGCCGCTTGCTTGCATCAGCACTGGATACGATTAAATGAATTTGCCCCGGAGGCCGTGCCGCAGTGGCAAGGCACGGCGCGTGAGCAACTCGAGCAGGCTTTAGCGTGTAGCGAGTTTGTCGCCAAGGCATTAACCCAAACCTCTGGACTTCTCGACTGGCTGTATCAGCATCGCCAGCAAGCCTCGCGTGAGCAGACATACCAAGCTGAGTTGAGTCAGGCGTTGGAAGCGGTGACGGATGAGAGCGAGTTTCACCGTCAACTCCGTCAGCACCGCCAGCGTGAGCTCGTATGGATTGCGTGGCAGGAAATCCACAATCATTGGCCGGTTGAGCAAGGTTTACAGCATCTATCAGCCCTTGCGGAAGCGCAAATATTATCAGCTTATCAATGGCTCTATCAGCGCGGCTGTCACGACTGGGGCACACCCATGAGCCCCGAGGGGGAGCCGCAGCCGATGCTGATTTTGGGCATGGGCAAACTTGGTGGTGGCGAGCTCAACTTCTCTTCAGACATCGACCTGATCTTTACTTACCCTGAGGCGGGAGAAACCCAGGGCGCGAGAAAAAGCATCGCCAATGCCCAGTTCTTTACCCGGCTAGGGCAGCGCTTGATCAAAGCGCTTGATCAACCCACGGTGGACGGTTTTTGTTATCGGGTTGATATGCGTCTTCGTCCCTTTGGGGATAGTGGCCCTTTAGTGATGAGCTTTTCCGCACTCGAAGATTACTACCAAGAACAAGGGCGTGATTGGGAGCGCTATGCGATGGTGAAAGCGCGCGTCATGGGGAAAGATCAGTATGACTGCTATCAAACGCTACGGCAGATGCTACGCCCGTTTGTCTTCCGTCGTTACATCGATTTTAGTGCCATTCAAGCGTTGCGGCGGATGAAACAGTTAATCCAACGAGAGGTACGTCGGCGTGGCTTAACGGATAATATTAAGCTTGGTGCGGGGGGGATTCGTGAGATTGAATTTATTGCTCAGTCGTTTCAGCTTATTCGTGGCGGCCGAGAGCCCAGTTTGCGTCAGCGCGGCTTGCTCGACACCTTAGATGCGATTGCGGAACTGGAATTATTGCCTACCGCTGAGGTGAGCCAATTAAAGGCCGCGTATTGCTATTTGCGTCGCGTTGAAAACCTCCTACAAGCCATTGATGACAACCAAACGCAGACCCTGCCCGATAACGACCTTGATCGTGAGCGGCTTTGTCACGCCATGGGGGTCAATGACTGGACGCGCTTACAGGCCGACATCACCCAGCATATGCAAGCGGTTAATCAGGTGTTTTCCGGCTTGATTGGCGAAGATGAGCAAGAAACAGACACGGACGTCGATACTGAGTATCACGATCTATGGGCGATGGCGCGCGATGTAGAAAACGCCCACTTGATCTTAGCAGGCTTAGATTTACCGGACACCAATATTGCTGAGCAGTTATTAGCGTTTAAACAAGAGCTGGCTAAGCGCACTGTGGGCCCTCGAGGACGTGAGGTGCTCAACCGTTTGATGCCCGTCATGTTAAGTAAGCTACTGACGTTACCGCAACCACAGCAGGTGCTGCCACATATCACCCACCTGTTACTCAATATCTCGACGCGCACCACCTACTTAGAGCTGTTGGATGAGCACCCCGGGGCGATTGATCAGCTGTTACGACTTTGTACGGCCAGCCCGATGGTGGCAGAAAAGTTGGCGCGCTACCCTTTGCTACTGGATGAGCTGCTTGATTTAACCCATTTGTACCAACCCTTGGCGCCGGATGCCTATCGCAGCGAATTACGCGATTATCTTGCTCGTATCCCCGTTGAGGATATGGAGCAACAAATGGAGGCGGTGCGTCAGTTTAAGCAAGTTCAGTTATTAAAAATTGCCGCGGCGGATATCGCCGGTGTGCTACCTGTGATGCGCGTCAGTGATCACTTGACTTACTTGGCCGAAGCGATTGTGGAGGCGGTGGTCAATCAGGCGTGGCACCAAATGGTGGAAAAATATGGCCAACCGACACACTTGGGCGAGCGCGAGGGCCGAGGTTTTGCGGTGATTGGTTACGGCAAGTTAGGCGGATGGGAGCTGGGTTATAATTCTGACCTCGATGTGGTTTTTCTCCATGACTGCCCCGCGGATATTGAGACTGACGGTCGTAAAGTGATTGATGGTCGGCAGTTTTATCTGCGTCTTGCTCAGCGTATCGTCCATCTTTTCTCTACGCGTACTCCCTCTGGGGTGCTCTATGACATTGACACACGCCTTCGCCCTTCCGGCACCTCCGGGATGCTGGTGAGCACGCTCGAAGCTTATGCTGATTACCAACAAAAAGAGGCGTGGACATGGGAGCACCAGGCACTGGTGCGTGCACGCATGATATATGGTGATCCTAAGCTAGAGTCCGGCTTTACCCAGGTCCGTCATCGCATTCTCACCACGCCACGAGACATCGATACGCTGCGAGAGCAAGTCAGTGGCATGCGTGAAAAAATGCGTCAGCATAAAGCGACAGGACAAAAAGATACCTTCTCCATCAAACAAGACGCCGGTGGGATCACTGATATCGAGTTCTTGGCGCAATACTTAGTGCTCGGCAACAGTGCCAGTCAACCGGCGCTTACCCGATATAGCGATAACGCGCGTATTTTTGAGCAAGCCGGAGAGCTGAGAGTGATGCCACTGACGCAGGCGGCGGGATTAAAGTCGGCCTATACGCGGATGCGCAATGCGCTCCACCGTAGCCACCTAGCTGGTGAAAGTGGGCAGGTGGAGGCTGATGCCTTTATCGATGAGCGTGAAATCGTGCAGCAAGCCTGGCAACAGTGGTTTGATGGGCAAGCAGACTCGCAGCGTAAGGCGCAATAATGAGGCCGCGATTGGCGGCCTATATAGGGCTAGATTCCCTCGTATAAGGAAGACTCACCCTCTGGGCGGGTTTTAAAACGCCGATGCAACCACATATATTGCTCTGGAGCGCGTAGGATCAGTCGTTCAACCGCTTGGTTAGTGATCACCGCTGCGGCATGCGCTTCTTTAGGGAAATCGGCTATTGGTGGGTCAATTTTAACGCGGTATTGGCCAAGCCGCCGTTCTCTCACCACAGAAAATGGTACCACGGTGGCGTGGCCGGCATGGGTCAGCAAACTGGTGCCTGTGGTGGTACAAGCTTGTTTGACCGCAAACAGTGGTGCGAATGTGGAGCGGCGGCGACCATAATCGTGATCGGGTGCATACCACATGCGATGACCCTCTTTGAGGTAATGGATCATCGACTTAACGTCTTTGCGATCGACGCCAATATTACGCTTCATCCGGCCACGGAACTGAAACCAGTCATACACAGGGTTGGTATTGGGGCGATACACCCCCACGCCAGGCGTTTGTTCGCTTAAGCCGCGCGCGCCAATCTCTAAATTTAGAGAGTGCACGGCAATTAAAAGCACCCCTTTGCCTTGTTGTTCAAGCTCAAGCAGGGTGTCTAATCCTTCAATGGTGACATGCTTGTTGATTCGCCATTTGGGCCAAAACCACGCCATACCAGTCTCGAACAAGGCAAGGCCGGCGTTGGCAAAATTTTCTTTCACCATCGCAGCGCGGTTAGCGGGCGTCATCTCTGGAAAGCACAGCGCTAGGTTACGATCGGCAATTTTAACGCGGCGTTTCATTAGTGTATGCATCAAGTGACCCAAGCTGCGGCCCATATAAAATTGGACGCGATAAGGCAGCCAGCTAGCCAGATACATTAACCCGACGCCGAGCCAGGTATGAAGATAGCGAGGGTGAAGAAACCCAATGCTAAAAGTGGGGGCTGAAAAATCGCTCATAGCGTTAATGACTCATGAAAACCAAACCAGAAAGAGCCGTGAGGCCCGCGCTATTGTAGAGTAAATTCTTGGCGCTGTCCTGCGCGAGTGTGTGCGGTGAGTGTTGAGATTGTGCGCAGCATACGCCTGTGAGCCCCCCATTTAGCCTATGGCTATGCTACTATCGCTCGGTAACGACAGTATTCGGAGATCCAGATGAAACTCAGCCTTCCTGATTATAGCCAAGCCAATGTTCTGGTCGTCGGCGATGTGATGCTCGATCGCTATTGGTATGGACCGACGGGACGCATTTCTCCAGAAGCGCCCGTGCCTGTAGTGAAGATCAATCAAACGGAAGAGCGCCCAGGTGGCGCAGCGAACGTGGCGATGAATATCGCAGCCTTAGGTGGGCATACCCAGCTGATTGGTCTGACCGGGAAGGATGAACAGGCTGATGCGCTCACACAAACCCTCGACTCGTTAAATGTTAACTGTGATTTTGTGGCGCTAGACTCGCATCCCACTATTACTAAGCTTCGGGTAATGAGCCGTAACCAGCAGTTGATTCGTCTGGATTTTGAAGAGGGTTTTGCGGGTGTGGATGTGGCACCCATGCTGGCTAAAGTCGAGGCGGCACTGCCCAAGGCGCAGGCGATGATCTTATCGGACTATGCCAAAGGGGCATTAGCCGAGGTGCAAACATTGATTCAGGCCGCCAAACAAGCGGGTGTCACCACCTTGGTTGACCCTAAAGGCACGGATTTTGAGCGATATCGAGGGGCGAGCTTACTGACGCCAAATATGGCAGAGTTTGAAGCGGTGGCAGGCACTGTGACGGACGATCAAAGCTTGGAAGAAAAAGGCCTGGCGTTGATCAAGCAATACGAGCTTGGTGCGTTGCTGGTCACCCGCAGTGAACATGGGATGACATTGCTGCGCCCTGATGCCGCGCCGCTGAACTTGCCAACGCTTGCCAAAGAAGTGTACGACGTCACAGGGGCGGGGGATACCGTGATATCGGTATTGGCGGCATCATTGGCCGCGGGCAAACCGATAGAGCAAGCCTGTGCGCTGGCTAACGCTGCGGCCGGCGTGGTAGTGGGTAAGTTGGGTACCTCAACCCTCTCTACTATCGAGCTTACCGAAGCGGTACATGGCTCGCACGAGTCTGGTTTTGGCGTAACAACCGAAGCGCAGTTGATTGATGCGGTGCACGTCGCCCAAGGGCGAGGTGAGAAAGTGGTGATGACCAATGGCTGCTTTGATATTTTGCACGCAGGCCATGTGGCGTACCTCAATGAAGCAGCCAAACTGGGCGATCGACTTATTGTTGCCGTCAACACGGATGCATCAGTCCAAGCGCTGAAAGGGCCTGGCCGTCCGGTCAATCCAACCGATCGACGGATGGCGGTGCTGGCAGGGCTGGGCGCGGTCGATTGGGTGGTTCCTTTTGGAGAAGAAACGCCTGCGCGCCTGATTGGCGAAGTCTTGCCCGATTTGCTCGTTAAAGGCGGTGATTATCAGGTCAACGAGATTGCTGGTGCCGAGGCGGTGCTCTCCAACGGAGGAGAGGTCAAAGTGCTTAATTTTGAAGATGGCTGTTCTACCACAGAAATCATTGAGTCGATTCGACGTGGTCAATAGCGCCTTGCCCTTTCAACTCATGACAATAAAAAAGGTGCCCGTCGGCACCTTTTTGCATACTAAAGCCTCAAGCGTGAATCACTCTTGCTTAACCAGCCCTTGGTTAATATCGAGCAAGTCTTGCTCAGACAAGGTGCCCATGGCTTGGTGTAAACGTAAACGGCTTAGAATATAGTCGTAGCGCGCATTGGAGAGGTTGCGGTTGGCATCGTAAAGGCGACGCGTAGCATCCAACACATCGACAATGGTACGAGTACCCACTTCAAAACCTGCTTCAGTGGCTTCTAGCGCTGAGCGTGCAGAGACTACGGTTTGCTCATAGGCACGCAGCGCACCAATTGAGGCATTGATGTCGTTATAGAAAGCGCGCACATCTTTTACCGTGCTGCGGTATTTGGCTTCAAGACTTTGTGACGCGGCCACATACTCATGCTGCGCCTTTTCCACATTGGCCGAGGTGCTGCCGCCGGTGAACAGTGGCAAGCTAAAATCGAGGCTGGCAGTGCCTTGGTTGTAATCAGAGGAATAAACATCGCTGTGCTGATTATCGCTATCCGTCATCCCGTATTGTGCGCTGAAGGTCAGCGTGGGCAGGTGACCGGTTTTGGCCAGCTTAATCTGCTCTTTGGCGGTATCACGGGCAATGCGGTTGGCGAGTAACTCGAGATTTTTCTCTTCGGCGACTTTGACCAGTGCTGCCGGTTGCTGCTGCGGGTTACTGGCACTAAAGCGGTCAGTGTCGAGCACACGCAAGTCATGTGGGGCTTGGCCGGTGATCTCACGCAAGCCCTCATAGCTGTTGGTGAGCGCATTTTCGGCCAAAATTTCATCGGCCAGTACGGCATCGTATTGCGCTTGGGCGTCATGCACATCGGTAATCGCCGAAAGGCCCACTTCAAAACGTTGCTTGGTTTGCTCAAGCTGACGGCCCACGGCCGCTTTTTCTGCCTGAATAAACTCAAGCTTGTCCATGGCGCGCAAGACGTCAAAATAGGCTTGTGCCACGCGCAGCATTAATCCTTGCTGCTGCGCCGCATAGGTCGCATCTAGCTGGCGCGCCTGCATTTCACTGATATCCAGGTTGACCCAGCTATCACGTTTGAAAACCTGTTGGCTTAAGCTGATATCGGCGCTGGTGGTGTCGACGTCACGCTGATCGTCGCTGTCATTGCGGGTAATGGCGTATCCCGCATTTAATGCTATTTGTGGTAGCAAGGTGCCACGAGTGGCATCCACAGCAGAAAACGCTGCGTCGCGCTCGGCGGCCGCTTGATTAAGAGTGGGATCGCTTTGCTTCGCTTGTTGATAAATTTGGGCGAGATCATCGGCAAGGGCTGCACTGCTTACGCTGCCGAGTGCCAAGCTTAACGCCAAAGGGAGCAATTTTTTCATAGATGGAATCCCTGAATCTGTGCGATTAGATAAATAGACGGTCACTAGCTTACCGCAATTATGCTTGCGTGAAACTGACAATTTGTTAGGACATTGAGTGTAAACTATCCAATTTGCAAATGGGACTGAAAAATAGTTGTAACTTTTATCAAAAAAGTTAAGTTTATGGTTTGCTAGAAAGACGCGCGTTGCCGCTCGGCACAGGCCAGTGGGTATAGGCGTGACTCAGCATTTCAATTCGTCAGCTCGTGTCATCGAGGATAAGGAGCCCGCATGTCAGACTATCCGCCTGGACAATTCGATCGCGACGATATTGTGATCGAGGATATTTCTTCGCTTTATCAAGGTTTCTTTTCCATTCAGCGCTATCAGTTTCGTCATCGCTTGTTTGAAGGCGGCTGGAGTGGCTCTGTGGTGCGGGAGTTGTTTGAACGTGGCCATGCGGTGGCTGTTTTACCCTATGATCCCGTACGTGATGAAGTGGTGATGCTTGAGCAAATCCGCGTGGGGGCGATGGCAGCAGGCGCGACACCATGGCAACTCGAAATTGTGGCTGGGATGATAGACAAAGACCAATCCCCCGAGCAGGTTGCCCACCGTGAAGCGCGGGAAGAAGCGGGGCTATTACTGCATCAAATGGAGCGTGTTACCCGTTATTTATCCAGCTCTGGTGGCTGTTCTGAACAGTTGGATGTGTTTGTCGCAATTGTTGATGCCTCGGAAGCGGAAGGCGTGCACGGCCTCGACAGTGAAAATGAAGACATTTTGGTGCATCGATTATCTCGCCAACACGCCTATCAAAAGGTGGTTGATGGTGAGATTGAAAACGCCGCCTCAATCATTGCGTTGCAATGGTTGGAACTCAATGCCAGTCGCTTGCGTCAAAGCTATAATGAACAAAACAGTAAATAGACAGTAGGTGTGTGTGAAAACAGAATATCGTGTCGACTTACCAGCGATGATGCGCTTGTATGAAACCAACTACGCCAAACTTGTCCGTTTGATGCCCAAGCGTGACGAGGTGGGACAGGTGTGTCGATACGATATCCAAGGGCAGGAATATGCTTTGGTCGTGCGTGAGTCAACCCGCTATACCACCTTACTGGATATTGCTCAGTTGAGCCCAGGCGCCGCGCCGGATTACTTACGTGCTAACCTGACAGTGCGCTTGTATCACGATGCACGGGTCGCGGAAGTGTGTACCACGCAGCAGATTTCACGCTTAAAACCACGTTATGATTACCCGAATCCGCGCATGCATCAGCGCGACGAAAAACATCAGGTTAATGCATTTTTATCGGATTGGCTTGGCCACTGCCTACGCCGTGGCGTGGTGGCGTCTGATCCTATGTATAAATCATCGTTAAACTAAACCAGCAAAGGTATTTTCAACGTTGCAGTCTTGCCAGATAGATAACGCCGACGGCGATTGTATTCGTCTTTTGCAAATCACCGACACACACCTGTTCGCGAGTGAGCAGGGTAGCTTGCTGGGTATTAATACGCTTCGCAGCTACCATGCGGTGCTGGATGCCATCAGTGCCACTGACCCGACTTTCGACGCCATTATTGCCACGGGGGATCTGTCTCAAGATCACTCCGCTTTATCGTATCGCCGTTTTGTCGACGGTATCGCCCGGTGGTCACAGCCTTGCTTTTGGCTACCGGGTAATCATGATTATCAGCCAGAAATGAGCGCGGTATTACAGTCAAATACCCTTCGTTCTTGCTCGCAAGTTCTGTTGGGGGAGCATTGGCAAATGGTGCTGCTCGACAGTCAGGTGGCTGGTGTACCGCACGGCGAATTATCACAAGCGCAACTGAACCTTTTGGATACACACTTAAGCGCGCATCCTGAGCGCCATGCATTGGTGTTGCTGCACCATCATCCGTTGGATGCAGGAAGCACTTGGTTGGATCAGCATAAATTGGCAAACCGAGAGGCATTCTGGCAAGTGATGGCGCGTCATCCTCAAGCGAAAATTGTGGTGTGTGGGCATATTCATCAGGCCTTGGATGTGCGTTATCAAGGTGCGCGTGTGATGGCGGCGCCCTCCACCTGTATCCAGTTTATGCCAGACTCACACGACTTTGCGCTCGATAACCAAAATCCAGGTTGGCGCTGGCTTGAGCTGTATGCCGACGGGCGCGTAGAAACGCAAGTGGCGCGTGTAACCGGTCAGCACTTTCGGCCAGACTTCGACTCCAGCGGATATTAATCATGCCATCAGCGTTGCTTTATCTTCATGGCTTCAACAGCTCGCCGCAATCGTTAAAGGCGAGACAGATGCAAGACTATTGCGCCCAGCATCGTCCTGATATTGAGGTGTTGGTGCCACAACTGCCCAGTCACCCTGAGCCCACCGTGCAGTTACTGAATGAACTGATCACGCGCTTTAGCGAAACCCATCAGTTGGGTTTGGTGGGAAGTTCTTTAGGAGGCTTTTTAGCCACCTGGCTGAGTGAGCGTTATCAACTGCCCGCTGTACTGGTTAACCCCGCGGTTCGCCCTTACGAACTCTTGCAAGATTATGTTGGGGAACAGGTTAATCCTTACACCCAAGAACGCTACACCCTCGAGGCTGCCGATATCAACGCCTTGCATGAGATTGATGTGCCGGTCTTATCTCATCCTGAGCAATTTTGGTTATTGCAACAGGAAGGTGATGAAGTGCTGGACTATCGCCAAGCAGTGGCAAAATTCAGTGCCAGTCAACAAACGGTTGAGCCGGGAGGCGATCATAGCTTTGTCGGCTTTGAACGTTACTGTGGGGATATTCTCCAATTTCTTGGTATCTAGCGCGCCATCAGGCTAGAGGCATTGAAACAGAGGCACACAGACGCAAGCTCGTGCTATCTTAGCCGCTACGTCACAGCAGACGGATAGCAGCTCACAGAAACTTGTGGCAATCTGGCGCCGCGCTTGACAAGCGGATCCCCCTTGCTGACCATGTCATCACATTTATTAAGCCAATCGATTATGACAGAACAAAACTATAACGCAGGATCGATAGAAGTCCTCAATGGGCTCGAGCCCGTGCGCCGACGCCCCGGTATGTACACAGATACCAGTCGCCCTAACCATCTTGGGCAGGAAGTCATCGATAACAGTGTCGATGAAGCGTTAGCCGGCCATGCCAGCAAGATTGATGTGATTCTCCATGCCGACCAATCACTGGAAGTGATTGATGATGGTCGTGGTATGCCGGTTGATATTCACCCCGAAGAGGGCGTCTCTGGGGTTGAGCTGATTCTATGCAAACTGCATGCGGGCGGTAAGTTCTCCAACAAAAGCTACCAATTTAGCGGTGGTTTACACGGGGTGGGTATCTCCGTAGTGAATGCGCTGTCTCATCGGGTAGAGATTACCGTTAAGCGCGATGGTCAAGTGTATGATATTGCCTTTGAAAACGGCGACAAAGTACAAGATTTAACCGTGACGGGCACCTGTGGTCGTCGCAACCGTGGCACGCGCGTTCACTTTTGGCCAGATGGCCAATTTTTTGATTCTGACAAGTTTTCACTGGCCCGTCTTAAAACCATCTTAAAAGCCAAGGCAGTGCTGTGCCCGGGACTGACGGTCAATCTCACTGATAAAAACACCGATGAGACCACATCCTGGTGTTACCAGGATGGGTTGAAAGACTACCTCGCTGACAGTGTCAAAGGCTATGAAGTTCTGCCGGAAACACCTTTTATCGGCGAATTCAGTGGCCAGACCGAAGCCGCGGATTGGGCGGTTATTTGGTTGCCAGAAGGGGGCGAGCTAACGACAGAAAGCTATGTCAACCTGATCCCAACGGCACAAGGTGGCACGCATGTAAATGGCTTGCGCCAAGGGATGCTGGAAGCGATGCGCGAATTCTGTGAGTTCCGTAACCTTCTCCCTCGCGGCGTAAAGCTGACCGCCGATGATATTTGGGAGCGCTGTGCGTACGTGCTGTCGGTTAAGATTCAAGACCCACAGTTTGCGGGGCAAACCAAAGAGCGCTTGTCCTCTCGCCAATGTGCGGCGTTTGTGTCTGGGGTGGTCAAAGATGCCTTTAGCCTGTGGCTGAACGAGCGCCCACACCTTGCTGAGCGTTTGGCGGAAGTGTGTATTGCCAGTGCCCATCGCCGCATGCGTGCCGCGAAGAAGGTGGTGCGTAAGAAAGTGGCATCAGGCCCAGCGCTGCCTGGCAAACTGACTGACTGTGCGATGCAAGATTCAAGTCGTACCGAGCTATTTTTGGTCGAGGGGGACTCAGCGGGTGGCTCAGCTAAGCAGGCTCGGGATCGCGAATTTCAAGCGGTGATGCCGCTTCGAGGCAAGATCCTCAATACATGGGAAGTCTCCGCAGACCAAGTATTGGCCTCCCAAGAAGTACATGATATCTCTGTGGCGTTGGGTATTGACCCTGATTCTGGGGACTTGGGTAATCTTCGTTACGATAAAATCTGCATCCTCGCCGATGCGGACTCCGATGGCTTACATATTGCGACCTTGCTATGTGCACTCTTTATGCAACACTTTAGAGCCTTGGTTCAGGCTGGTCATGTGTATGTGGCAATGCCGCCACTTTACCGCATCGATTGTGGCAAGGAGGTCTTTTATGCCTTGGATGAAGATGAAAAAGCAGGGATCCTTGAGCGTTTGAGCAATAAACGCGGCAAAATCAATGTGCAACGCTTTAAAGGTTTGGGGGAAATGAACCCGTTACAGCTGCGTGAAACCACCATGGATCCCAATACTCGTCGCCTGGTTCAGCTCACTATTGATGATGATGAGCAGACGCAGCAACTGATGGATATGCTGCTGGGTAAAAAACGGGCAGAGGATCGCCGCCATTGGCTGCAGCAAAAAGGCGATATGGCCGAGCTTATCGATATCTAAATCACTATAACGGGATCTTATTCGCATGACAGAGGTGACTTATGATGGGGTAGAGCAACTTGCTCTGCGCCAGTTCACTGAGGACGCATACCTCAATTACTCGATGTACGTCATCATGGATCGCGCACTGCCGTTTATCGGCGATGGCTTAAAGCCAGTGCAGCGCCGGATCATTTACGCGATGTCAGAGCTGGGGCTATCCGCCACGGCAAAATATAAAAAATCGGCGCGTACTGTCGGGGATGTACTGGGTAAATACCATCCTCATGGCGACTCGGCGTGTTACGAGGCCATGGTATTGATGGCTCAGCCGTTTTCCTATCGTTATCCGCTGGTGGATGGTCAGGGTAACTGGGGCGCGCCTGACGATCCTAAATCGTTTGCGGCGATGCGTTACACGGAATCACGCTTATCGCGTTTCTCTGAAGTGTTGCTGCAAGAACTCGGGCAAGGGACGGTTGAATGGGGGCCTAATTTTGATGGCACCATGAAAGAGCCTAAAACCCTGCCGGCACGCTTACCGCATATTCTCCTCAATGGGATCACCGGTATTGCGGTAGGGATGGCAACGGATATTCCGCCACACAATGCGCGTGAGCTTGCCAACGCCTTGGCCGCAATGATCGATAAGCCGAGCTTGGACTTAGACGGTGTACTGGAGCATGTACAGGGACCTGACTACCCTACCGAAGCGGAAGTGATCACGCCGAAGTCAGATTTGAAAAAGCTCTATGCTAGCGGACGGGGCTCTATCAAAATGCGCGCGCTTTGGCATAAAGAAAGCAATGAAATTGTGATTACTGCGCTGCCTCATCAAGTATCGGGCGCTAAGCTGCTAGAGCAAATCGCCAATCAAATGCGGGCGAAAAAGCTGCCGATGGTAGACGATCTGCGTGATGAGTCGGATCATGAAAACCCCACTCGGATTGTGATTGTGCCGCGCTCTAACCGTGTCGATTGTGATCAACTGATGGATCACTTGTTCGCCTCGACCGATCTAGAGAAGAACTACCGCGTTAACCTTAATATGATTGGCCTGGATGGACGCCCACAAGTTAAGGGGTTACATGGCATCTTATCTGAGTGGTTAACGTTCCGCCGCCAGACGGTGAGACGCCGCCTTGAGCACCGGTTAGAAAAAGTCCTCGCCCGCCTGCATATTCTAGAAGGCTTACTGGCCGCTTACCTAAACATTGACGAGGTGATTGAGATCATCCGCAGTGAGGATGAGCCTAAAGCCGAGCTGATTGCACGTTTTGGTTTGAGCGAGAAACAGGCAGAAGCGATCCTTGAGATCAAATTACGCCAGTTAGCCAAGCTTGAGGAAATCAAGATCCGTGGTGAGCAAGATGAATTGAGCAAAGAGCGCGATAAGCTAGAGAAGCTGCTCGGCTCAGATCGTCGCTTAAACACCTTAATCAAAAAAGAAATCCTCGCGGATGCGGAAAAATACGGGGACGACCGTCGTTCACCGCTGGTTGAGCGAGCGGAGGCCAAAGCGTTAACTGAGCGTGATTTGGTCCCCAGCGAACCCATCACTGTGGTGCTCTCAGATAAAGGGTGGATCCGCCATGCCAAAGGGCATGATGTGGATGCCACTGGCCTTAATTACAAAGCAGGCGATAAGTTCCTCGACGCGGCACCGGGCAAAAGTAACCAACCCGCGGTTTTCCTGGGGTCTGATGGTCGCAGCTATGCCATAGAGTCGCACACCTTGCCATCCGCGCGCAGCCAAGGTGAGCCGATTACCGGGCGAATTAATATCACCCCAGGCTCGTCTATTCGTCATGTATTAATGGCGGATGAGGGGCAGCTCACCTTGGTGGCCTCGGACGCCGGTTATGGTTTTGTGTGCAAGCAAGCGGATATGCTCTCCAAAAACCGCAGCGGTAAAGCCTTATTGACGGTTCCAGATCAAGCCGAAGTGATGCCACCGCGCCAGGTGGGTGATTTGGAAAGCGATTTGATTGTCGCGATTTCCAATGAAGGCCGCATGTTGGTGTTCCCGGTCCATGAGCTTCCGCAACTGAGTAAAGGGAAAGGGAATAAGATCATTAATATTCCTGGCGCACGTGCCAAGTCACGTGAAGAGGTGTTAAGCCAACTGTATGTGGTGCCGGCCAATGCCGGGGTGACCTTGCACGCAGGGAAGCGCAAACTGACCTTAAAACCGGATGATCTCACTCATTATCGTGGCGAGCGAGGTCGACGAGGCAGTATGCTGCCGCGTGGTCTCCAGCGCGTCGATCAAATCGAAATCCTGCCCGAGCACTAAGTTGCTACCGCCCCTGAACCTAGGGGCGGTGTGGGTGCATTTTTGCGCTGAATCGGTATACTGACTCGCCTTTCACGCCTGCTCTTTGGAGAGAGAAATGATTTTTGTCGTGCGACTGCTGGCTTTATTGATTGTCGCTGTTTTGCTGTTTGTTTTTGGTGGTTTGTATTGCTTGTTAAGCCCTCGCAACCCTCGTAATTGCTACCATATCAGTAAGTGGTTTGGACGCCTCTCTGGTTTGTTCGGGATTAGCCTTGAACTGCGCTTCGCAGAAGAGGCACCTCGTGAGCCTGGCGCTAGCGTGTGTATCGCCAACCACCAAAGCAATTGGGATATGGTAACCTTATCGAATGCGTTGATGCCTGGCGCGGTCACCGTGGGTAAGAAAAGCCTGTTATGGATCCCCATTTTTGGTCAGCTCTATTGGCTCACGGGCAATGTATTGATTGATCGTGCCAATCGCAGTAAAGCCATGGGAACCATTGCGCAGGTCACAGAGAAAATCCGAGCCAAACAGTTGAGCGTATGGTTATTTCCCGAAGGAACACGTTCACGCGGGCGCGGATTATTGCCCTTTAAAACCGGCGCATTTCATGCGGCGATCGGTGCGAACGTCCCCTTGATTCCCATAGTATGTAGCTCCACGCACCACCTAAAAGCGAACCGCTGGAACAACGGCCATGTGATTGTTGAAGTGATGGCGCCAATTTCGTCAACAGGCTACGATAAAGACAATGTCCGTGACCTCGCGAAGCATTGCCACCAGGTGATGAAAAGCAAGCTCGAACAACTTGATGCAGAAGTGGCGGAGCGCAATCAAGGCGTTCGCTAATTGAGGATAGGTTTATGACTTCAACCCAGCGCCACCATGTGGTTTTGGTCTCACCGAGCGGTGAACCTCAAGGGATCGCTGAAAAGTTGGAGGCCCATCAGCAAGGATGGCTGCACATGGCCTTCTCAGTGATGTTGTTTCGTTGCAATGAGCAGGGTGAGCGTGAGTACTTGCTACAGCGTCGCGCGTTCGATAAGTATCATAGTGGTGGATTGTGGACCAATACATGCTGCTCGCACCCCAAACAAGATGAGCCGGTTGCGGCGGCGGCAAAACGGCGCCTGTATGAAGAGTTAGGGATAGCGCGCCCGCTTGATTTTACCATGGGACCTTGGTTTGAATACCGTGCCGAGTTGGATAACGGGTTGATAGAGCATGAATTGGATCAAGTCATCGCCTGTGAAGTCAACCATGTCGACATGATCCCTAACCCGGATGAGGTAGCAGACTGTCGCTGGTGGTCTGAAGATGAAGTCAAGCAGGCGATGATGGACGCCCCCGAGCGCTTCACCGCTTGGTTTGCTGACGTTTTATCACGTATCGATGTGATGGCGCGCGGTTGATAAGCGTGCGCTATGCCATCACGACAAAAAAAAGCGGCGCCTGGAGGCGCCGCTTTTGCATTAGCTTTTCGCAGGAAGTAGCTCTTCGCTGGAATTAGCTTTTCGCTGAAATAGCTTTTCGTTGCCGTCGCTTACCAATTAGGCTTGGCGCACCGCAATCGCTTCAATTTCGATATCAACGTCTTTGGGCAGGCGTGCGACCTCAACGCATGAACGAGCAGGGTAGCTTTCCACACCGTGTTCATCAAAGAACGCACCATACACTTTGTTGACATCCGCAAAGTCTTCCATGTTTTTGACAAACACGGTGAGCTTAACAATATCATTCACTTTAAGCCCAGCAGCTTCTACCACCGCTTTGACGTTGTCGAGAGACTGACGTGTTTGTGCGGTGATTTCAGGAGAGATCTGGCCAGTCACTGGGTTGACGGGGATTTGGCCTGAGGTCAGCACCATGTTGCCAAGGTCAACGCCTTGCGAATACGGACCGATAGCTTCTGGCGCCTGCTCGGTTTGCAGTACTTGGGTCATTGTCTGTTCCTTTGTTATAAAAAGCGACACCTATAGTCTGCAACGGTTAGCTTGCCACGTAAAGCCGTTTACTCAGGGGCAAGGCGGTCTCGAACCACTTGCTCGCAGGCGGCAAGCTCATTGAGCTGGCGTGGTGCGACCAGGACAGTATCGTTCCCGCCTACCGTTCCTAAGATCAAAGGATGTCGGTGCAAGTCGAGTAAGCGAGCGATCAACTGGGCGCCGCCTGGGTGGGTTTTCACTACCACCATGGCTTGGCTACAGGTGATGTCATCGATTTGTGAGCCGACAGAAGACACCGCGTAGACAGGCTCCATATCTCCGCTGAGTGCGTAGACTTTTTGTCCATGCGCATTGGGTACTTTGGCGACCCCGAGCTTGGATAATAGGCGTGAAACGGTCGACTGGCTGACATCAAGATAGCCGAGTTGAACCAATTGCTGGCGAACGGCATCTTGGGTGGTAAAGCTTTGCGTTTGCAGCAGGTGTCGACACGCAGAGAGGATATCGTCCTCCGGAGTGGTCGTTTTTACCGATAGAATTGCATCATTAACCACGGGCAACCCCTTATAATAAACGGCATTTCACGTCAATATCAGCGCATAAAGCTAATAATGCGTGATTCAATCTCATATGCTATCAGTTGCTTTTAAATGAAACTTTGATGGGTGTCACTGGGTGGTGTCAATATTGAGAAGTAGGGCGCCACTCGGCGCCCTCGCTCAGGTGGCGTTAATCGCCAAGGGTGGCGACCATCACCGCTTTGATGGTGTGGAGACGGTTTTCTGCTTCATCAAACACAATTGAGCAGTCTGACTCAAACACATCTTCTGTGACTTCTAGGCCTTTTAACCCATACTTTTCTTCGATTTCTGCCCCCACTGTGGTTTCGTTATTGTGGAAGGCAGGAAGACAGTGCATGAATTTCACGTGCGGGTTGCCAGTGGCTTTCACGACATCCATATTGACTTGATAGGGCTTCATGAGCGCAACGCGTTCATCCCACGCTTCTTTAGACTCACCCATCGACACCCAGACGTCGGTATACAAGAAGTCACAATCTTTCACGCCTTCTTGTACCTCTTCGGTCAGCGTAATGCGTGCGCCGGTTTTTTCGGCGATAGCACGACACTGTGCGACTAGCTCTTCTTCTGGCCAGAATGCTTTCGGAGCCACTAAGCGGATGTCCATCCCCATTTTAGCGGCACCCACCATCAGAGAGTTCCCCATGTTGTTTCGGGCATCGCCTAAGTAAGCAAAGCGCATTTCGTGCAGTTGCTTGCCGCGTCCATGCTCGAGCATGGTCATCAAGTCCGCTAAAATTTGGGTGGGGTGGAACTCTGTGGTTAATCCATTCCAGACAGGTACCCCTGCGAACTCACCCAGCTCTTCCACAATGTCTTGGCCAAAGCCGCGGTATTCAATGCCGTCATACATCCGACCCAATACGCGTGCGGTGTCCTTCATCGACTCCTTATGGCCAATTTGTGACCCCGTTGGGCCGATGTAGCTCACTTGGCCGCCTTGATCAAAAACAGCGGTTTCAAAGGCACAGCGGGTGCGTGTTGACGCTTTTTCAAAGATAAGGGCGATGTTTTTGCCTTTTAGACGGGGCGTTTCGTAGCCATTGTATTTCGCTTTTTTCAGCTCAATGGCCATATCGATAAAGTGTTGGATCTCACGAGGAGTGAAATCCAGTAATTTTAGGAAGTTACGGTTGCGTAGATTAAAAGCCATAGTGGGCAATCCTCTTTGTTATTGGTCTCAGGCCTGTGCAGGGGTAGGCTGGCCGTGGGAAATATTGTTGTTATTGACTGAGTGTGGACGAATACGTGTGCCAGCTTGGCCTGCCAAGATAGCAAGGCCATCTTCGAGGGCGCCAATACCTACTAGCTTGCCGCCTTGGCGAATAAACTCGCAGGAGGCATCGATTTTTGGCCCCATAGAGCCAGCATCGAAGGTATATTGGCTGAGATCATCGGGCGTTGTGTCGGCAAGTGCGCGTTGACTTGGCTCACCATAATCGAGGTAAACCGCTTCGGCATCGGTCAAAATAAGCAGCGCATCGGCATTGATTTGACGGGCGAGGAAGGCGGCAGACATGTCTTTGTCAATGACAGCCTCGATGCCTTTTAGCTGGGTCCCTTCTTGGATCACAGGGATACCGCCCCCTCCCGTACAAATCACTAAGTGCCCTTGGTCGATGAGGCTCGCGATAGCGTCGTCTTCGACAATCCCAGTAGGTTGTGGGCTGGGCACAACACGGCGATAATATTGGCCATCCGGTTTAATATCCCAGCCATACTTTTCGGCCAATTGGGCGGCCTCTTGTTGGTCATATACCGGGCCTATTGGCTTGGTGGGATTCGCAAACGCAGGATCGTTAGGATCGACCGTCATCTGGGTCAGCATGCAAGACACGTGTTGGTCTGGCGCTAAGTTATGCAACTCTTGCATCAGCATATAGCCAATCATGCCTTGGGTTTCTGAACCTAGCACGTCCAAAGGATAAGGTGTCACGGATTTGTATTCGAGCCCCTGCAGGGCCAGTAAACCAACTTGAGGGCCATTACCGTGGACGAGCACCACGTTGTATTGTTCGCCGATAGCCGCAATGGTTTTGGCCGCTTTGGCGATATTGGCACGTTGAATGTCGGCTTCTAAAGGTTCGCCTCGACGAAGCAGGGCGTTGCCTCCGAGTGCCACGACGACAGTGGGTTTTTTCATAGTCTTACTCTCTACAGTCGGTGGGGGCTGAGCCAGGTGCCCAGCCCGCTCGGGGATTAAATGCCATCACGATGAATCGGGCAGCTCATGCAGCGTGCGCCACCGCGGCCGCGACCCAGCTCATCACCCGGAATGGATAGAACAGTGATCCCAGCTTTGTCGTATTTCTCATTGGTATAAGTGTTACGCTCGTAGCCGACGACGACACCTGGGCGCACGGTCAAGACATTGTTGGCGTCATTCCACTGTTCACGTTCCGCTTCGAAGCTATCGCCGCCGGTAGTGATCAGGTTCAGTGGGCCGACATCGAGGGCTTTTTCGATGGCGGTGAGGAAGTAATCTTCTTCGCGTACATTGAGATGGCCGCTACGGTCACCGGTCAGACTCCAGCATTTGATGTCTTTGCGAATCACTTCGGGGTACACCGAGAAAGTATCTTCACGCATATGGGTCATCACGGTATCTAGGTGCATGCAAGAGCGATGTTTTGGCAGCTCCATGGCAATTACTTGCTTGGCTTGTCCATGTTTGAACAGGCTGGACGCGAGGTTTTCCACCCCTTGTGGCGTGGTGCGTTCAGACATGCCAATCAATACCACGCCTTTCCCTAGGACAGTGACATCGCCGCCTTCAATGGTGGCATTGTCGTAGTCGATGTTTTGTGCACCAAAGTAGGTAATAAAGTCGCCGTTCGCAAAGCGAGGATGCCATTTGTAGATCGCACGCAAGTGGTTTGTTTCACGCTTACGCGCCGGTTTGGCCATGGGGTTAATCGACACACCACCATATAACCAGCACGAGGTATCACGTGTGAATAAGTGGTTAGGCAGGGGGTCAATGATAAAGTCCGATGGGGCATGCATCGCTTGTAACATGGAGGTCGTGGTAATCGGTAGCTCGGAGTACGCCAGCCCTCCTAAGAACATTGATGCGAGCTCGTGGTGAGGGAGATCATTGAGATAGCAGCGAATATCGTTCGCAAATGACGGACCAAAGGTATAGTCCGAGATCTTAAGGTTCATTAGCCAGGCTTTGGCTTCGGGTACATCCAGCGTCTCGGCAAGCAGATTTTGCAGCAATAGCACCTCAACGCCCTGATCGCGTAGTGTTTGAGCGAATTTGTCATGCTCTTCACCCGCACGTTCAACTGACAGAACATCGTCGAAAAGTAAGTCATGACAGTTCGAGGGGGTGAGGTGGGTTAAAGCACGCTCGGGGCGGTGCAACATCACGGTGCGTAATTGACCAATTTCAGAGCCGACATAGAAGTTGTTCATCTTTCTTTCTCCGTATATCTCTGCTTGGCTTTTTATCGGAAGGGAAATAAAAAGTGCAGGTTTTTTATTGGGTACAAATTTATTCTAACGCGGTGAGCCGGTTGAACTTGAAGTTAGATCACATTGAAACCATTGCCTCCATTTCGTGGTTTTTACTCTGTGTTAATGGTATTTATGGCGGCATTAAAAAATGGTTTTTAATACTTAGTCACTTTTATTGCGTGCTTAACGATATTATTTTTATGATGCTAGGTTTTTAGCAGGGTATGTGTATTTTTTATGCCTTTTATGTTTTATTTTTATTTCACCTTATGCGCATTAAATGAATGATTATCTTTAGTGGTATTTATATTTAACAAATGCCGAGCGATTTTTGTTTCTATTTGTGATGACGATCGGTATTAAATCGCTTTGTGTTAATAATGTAATAGAGGTGTGAACGGGGTAGGGAAGTGTGCTGTTATAGCAGGGGACGTGAGAGAAATAAAAAAGCGCACTGCTTGATAGCAATGCGCTCTACGCTTAGTTGATGTCTGATGTTATAACATGACGCCAAGGCTAAGCATGGCCATGATCATAATGGTAAGAATGCCAAGCAACGGCGCGACCCATTTTATCCATTTCGCATAAGGCACGCGGGCAATGGCCAAGCCACCCATCACCACGCCGGAGGTAGGTGTAACGAGATTGACGAGCCCCGAAGCCGATTGATAGGCCGTTACTACCAATTCTCGCCCAACGTTCGCAAAGTCGGCCAATGGCGCCATAATTGGCATGGTGAGCACTGCCAAGCCAGATGAAGAAGGCACCAAGAATGACAGTAACACTTCCAGCCAATACATCACGTTAATAAAGACGAAAGACGACAAACCACTGACTAAACTCTCGGCACTATTGAGGATGGTGTCGGTAATCATGCCTTTATCCATAATCACCACGATCCCGCGGGCAATGCCGATGATTAGCGCCACACCGAGTAGGTCTCTCGCCCCATCAATGAAGCTGGTGGTGATTTCCTCTTCGCTCATGCGTGCAATCAGGCCAATGATGATGGCAGCCCCCAGGAAGACGGCTGAGATCTCTGCCATCCACCAATCAAGAGATGAAACACCATATATCATCACGGCAAAGGCACCGGCAAAGATAGTCAGTATCACTTTGCGTGTGGCCGTAAAATCAAGGCTTTGGTTGTCGTCGTGCTCGCCCAGGAAGTGTTTTTTATTACTTTCATACTGGTCATAAACGATCGATTGGCTCTGATCGGCTTGTACTTTGCGCGCATAGCGCATGACATAGACAACACAAATAAGCCAGCCAATGACTAAGATCGCAAGACGCAGGAGGATACCATCAGTGAAAGGGATCCCTGCGGCATTGGCTGCAATCACAGTGGCGAACGGGTTGATGGTTGAGCCTAACGTACCTATCCCTGCCCCAAGCAGTACCGTCGCCGCTGCGACTACAGGGTCAAAGCGTGCAGCCATCATCACAGGCACAAGTAGCGTATAAAAAGGCAAGGACTCTTCCGCCATGCCATAAATGGTGCCCCCGGCGGCAAATAAGCCCATCAAAATGGGGATCATCCACTCTTCGCGTCCCTCTAGACGCTTGGTGACGCGTTCAATCCCCGCATCAATGGCACCTGTTTTGGTGACCAACCCTAAAAAGCCACCAATGATCAGAATGAACAGCGAGACATCAATGGCGGCCGCTTCATACGTTTGGTGGTTATAAAAACCGTCAATGGGAGCCAGCAGGACATCGACAATGCCTTGAGGGTTACTGTCAACCTGTTCGTAAGTCCCTGAGATAGGAACGTCTCGACCGAGCTCTTCATTATACTCTCGTTCATACTGACCGGCGGGCACCACCCAGCTCAGGGCGGCGACGACGGCGATAAGAATGAATAGAATGGTATAGGCGGACGGGAACTTTAAGTTCGAGAACCAGCCTTTTTTTTCGGGAACACTGTGAGTACTCATACTTTCTCCTCATACCTCTTATTAGCATCTATAGTGCGCTACACGTATTGAGGTAATTCCGTTAATTTCACGTTATTTATTATTTTTATGCCGTGGTACATGGCTTTGCATTCATTGTAAAAGTGGTTCCCTTTTCACTTCTTAGTGATATCTCACAAAAGAAGAGGTGGTTAATGGAGCACCAAAAAGGTGAACTCCATAAAACTGAATGTGGTGTTGTTATTTATGCGTAGTTATTACTTTCTCTTTTTGTGTGGCTTGGGTTTTTATTGATTAAATGATGTTGGGCTCGCTTCCTCTACGGTGCTGAAAGCTGAGTTAATGATGAGTTTATGTGCGAGCTTTGATTATTTAGTCAATCAGTCGCTTTACGTGTGATGAATAAAACCTAAAAAATAACGGATTGATGAATAGGTAGAAATCAACCCATTTATTGTCTTATATCAATTTATAACGGTGAGTCGATAGGTAGGAGAGGGCACGCAGCAGGTGCCCAGTCGAGAGAGGTGATTAGTCTTTTTTGTTCTTAGTGGGCTTGGGAAGCACAATCATGTCGCATTCGGCGAAGTGGTCTTGAAATGCACGGTTATTAATGTCGAAAAGAACAACCAGATTCCCGAGGCCAAAGCAGGCAGTGGCCAAACGAATAATGGCTTGAGTGGGACGAATGTTGCTGCCATCGGTATTTTGTAACCTAAGCCGCCACGCGCGCATGCCCAGCGTTTGTCCGGCTTTACACCAAAAGTAGCCATAAAAACCACCGATGACACAGGCCAGATACGCAGTATAAAGTGGATTGACTATCGGGTGATGGGTTAAGAAATCACTGATGTCTTGGTAAGGGGCAATCGACATGCCTAGCACTTGTGCTAGGGCGAGTATTGCCATCATTCCCCCTCCGGCGAGCATGAGCAAAGCCGCCACGACGAGGAGATCATAAAGCCAAGCGGCTAAACGCCGGAAAAAGCCTGCGGTTGGGCAAGCGATAGAAGAAGTTTGCATTTGATTGTTCACACCCCAGTACTCAATTCGGTGCTAGCCTAGCATAGACCGGCAGACAGTGAGTAAGCTTATACCTCGGTTTTGCGATGTCTTTTGGGGACAAATTCAGCACCAATGTGGCTGAATGGCTTGAATTGGTTAAAAATAGTGCGAACGAACGGATTTTTATTTTTATTACTTGCACTCCAAAGGTCGGTACGTATAATTGCCCCCACTTGCCGAGATGGCGGAATTGGTAGACGCAGCGGATTCAAAATCCGCCGCCTTAACGGGTGTGAGGGTTCAAGTCCCTCTCTCGGCACCAAATCCCAAAAAAGCCCCAGTCAAAAGACTGGGGCTTTTTTCGTTGTGGGTAAGGATTAGCGCTGATCAGGTCACACTCCGCTACATTCCATCCCACCAATTGTTACTTGCCAAGGTATGATCGCCGTCTGGGCAATAACAGGGAGTAGCAGTGTGCAAATGCGTTATCGAGACATTGCCAGCTGGATCGAAACACAAATTCAGCAGCGTGTTTGGCAAGTCGGTGATCGGATCCCTTCGGTGAGGGAGATGAGTCGGCTTCAACACGTTAGCCCAATGACGGTAATGAGAGCTTATGAGCAATTAGAAGCCGATGGTTGGGTTGAGGCGCGTCCGCGCTCTGGCTTTTTTGTGCGGCCTCATTATAACAAGCTCGCGGTGGATGCATTGGCACGACCACAAGCGCAATCTCAGTGGCTCGACACCCACCAGGATGTGCTTGATGTGATCAGTGCTAGCCATAAAGGCGCGTACTACCCATTTGGTTCAGCTTTTCCTGATCCTCAGTTATTTCCCATGCAAGCGCTTGGCCGCGCGATGGCGCGAGTGCTGCGTCAATCCTCTCATCCCGATCACTTCACGATTTTACCGCCGGGCGATATCGGCCTACGTCGACAGATTGCACAGCGTTATCTCCGCCAAGGAATTAAAGTCAGTATTGATGAAATCATTATTACTAATGGGGCAATAGAGGCATTGAGTCTGTCTTTAGCGGCAGTGACGAAGCCAGGAGATAAGGTGATTATTGAAGCCCCCGCGTTCTACGGGGTGCTGCAGACACTCGAACGTTTACAGCTTAAAGCCGTTCCCGTCGCGGTTGATCCTGAAACAGGGGTCGATATCCATGCACTGGAACATGCCTTAGCGTCCCACTCGATCAGTGCGTGTTGGTTGATGAGCAACTTCCATAACCCCACGGGCGCGTCGATACCAGCGCATCGCAGGCCAGATGTGGTCAGCATACTCGCTGCGTATCAAGTGCCATTGATAGAGGATGATGTCTATGGCGAGCTGTTTTTCTCAGAGGCAAGGCCGATGCCGCTTAAAGCCTACGATACGCAGGGTAGTGTGCTGCACTGTGGCTCGTTTTCGAAACAACTCGCACCGGGTTTTCGGGTTGGCTGGATAGCGGCAGGCTGTTATGCGATGCAAATAGAGAAGCGCCAGTCTGTATCGAGTTTGGCAGTCGGCGCACCTAACCAATTGGCGATTGCCGATTATTTAAAGCAAGGTGGGTATGACTCGCACCTACGGCGATTACGCGAAACATTGTCTTCCCGCCATGAGGTGATACGTACAAGGCTAAAAGCACTTTTACCTCCCTCTACGGTGATGAGTCAGCCTACAGGCGGCTATTTTTTGTGGATCATGCTCGATAAGGGCATCGATACGCGCGACCTCTTTCAAGCACTCAGGCCTTATGGCGTGACAATCGCACCGGGTGCACTATTTGCCAGTGACGGACGCTTTAATCACTGCTTTCGACTGAACGTCTCGATTGTGGGAAGGCAAAATGCCGAAGGGGTCAATGATAGTCAGAGCTTGGAGGGGCTCACACAGATTGCGAGCTCGATCTCAGCTTTATCTGTGCACTCAACTGTCACAGCCGAATACTGAACTATCTGTACTAATCTACCGTGCGTCTCCCTCGATAAACTCAACACGTACACAACATTGAGGGGGAAAAGGATGAAATCAGAATTGAGTATGATGGTCGTCGCGATAATCTGCGCGGCTTTATTGATCCTTGGCCATGTCATCATCATAGAGACACTTGCCTATTATACGTGGGCACAATGGACAGCCGGTGCGATACCTTTTGTACTCCTGCTGATGGCGTGGGGCTCTGTACGTTACTGCCGAGCTAAAGAACGCGCGGAAGAAAAACAGCATTCGCACTAAGAGTGATTGAAAATAAGAACGGGTGAAGACCAGCCACTTTCCGTTCTTGCTGACTAAAAAAGCGCCTTTTGTCTACTTTTGTTTGTTTTGTGAACAAACGAGTAGCAAGGCGCATTTTTTTTATGTTTAGGGGTTGCGGGAAAAACTGAGATCTCTATACTGCGCTTCCTGTTGACGGGGCAACGAGACGCAAGTCACGAAATGCCAACCACTCAGTCAACACGCTCTTTAACAATTTGACCTATGCAATCTGTGTGGGCACTCGTTGAGAATAGACAAAAAGATTTATTCGATGAACTGAGTGACCAAACGA
>NZ_MUEZ01000050.1:0-649 GCF_001996015.1 Salinivibrio sp. ML198 | reverse complement strand
TTGTTGTGTGTTATCGCTTGCGGTGAGGGTGATGGTGTCGGTCACCTGATCACCGGCATCCAAGTTCTGTACGGCAGACTGATCGAGGGTGTAAGTCCAGTTGCCGTTCACCAGCTCTAGCGAGCCATAAGTCCCCGCTTCAGTGGTATCGGCAAAGGTCGGCGCGTCGTCACTATCCACATCACTGATCGCAATGGTGCCCGTGGCAGTTACTGCGGTATCGCCCACGTCACCTTCGGTGACTGAGCCGGTAAAGCTACCGGTGACTTCAGGTGCGTCATCCGTCCCCGTAATGGTGATGACAATAGCTTGCTGGGTGCCATCAGAGGCGGTGAGAGTAATGGTGTCCGTCACTTGATCGCCAGCATCTAAATCCTGCACGCTGTCTTGATCAAGCGTATACGTCCAATCACCGTCTACTAGCTCCAACGAGCCGTAAGTGCCTGCCTGCGTGACGTCGGCAAACGTCGGATTGTCGTCGCTATCCACATCACTGATCGCAATGGTACCCGTGGCAGTTACCGCTGTATCGCCCGCGTCACCTTCGGTCACTGAGCCGGTAAAGTTACCGGTGACTTCAGGTAAGTCGTCGGTGCCGGTAATGGTGATAACAATATCTTGCTGTGTGTTATCGCTTGCAGTGAGGGTG
>NZ_MUEZ01000049.1:0-798 GCF_001996015.1 Salinivibrio sp. ML198 | reverse complement strand
TAGCTCCAACGAGCCGTAAGTGCCTGCCTGTGTGACGTCGGCAAAGGTTGGCGCGTCGTCACTATCGACATCACTGATCGCGATGGTGCCCGTGGCAGTGACAGGGGCATCGTCTTCATTGCCCTCGGTGACCGAGCCAAAAAACTCACCCCTCAATTCTGGCGCATCGTCGGTCCCCGTAATCGTGATAACAATATCTTGTTGTGTGTTATCGCTTGCGGTGAGGGTGATGGTGTCCGTCACTTGATCACCGGCATCTAAATCCTGCACGGCAGACTGATCGAGGGTGTAGGTCCAGTTGCCGTTAACTAGGTCTAGCGAGCCATAAGTCCCCGCTTCAGTGGTATCGGCAAAGGCCGGTGTATCGTCGCCATCCACATCACTGATCGCAATGGTGCCACTTGCAGTGACCGCGGCATCGCCCACGTCCCCTTCGGTGACAGAACCTACAAACTCACCACTCACTTCTGGCGCATCGTCGGTGCCGGTAATGGTGATGACGATATCTTGTTGCGTGTTATCGCTTGCAGTCAGGGTGATAGTGTCGGTCACCTGATCGCCGGCATCTAAATCCTGCACTGAGCTCTGATCGAGGGTGTAGGTCCAAGCACCATCTACTAGCTCCAACGAGCCGTAAGTGCCTGCCTGTGTGACGTCAGCAAACGTCGGATTGTCATCGCCATCGACATCACTGATCGAAATGGTGCCGGTGGCAGTGACCGCATCGCCTTCGTCACCTTCGGTCACTGAGCCGGTAAAGCTACCGGTGACTTCAGGTAAGTCGTCGGTGCCGGTAAT
>NZ_MUEZ01000048.1:0-811 GCF_001996015.1 Salinivibrio sp. ML198 | reverse complement strand
GTGAAGTCGTAACAAGGTAGCCCTAGGGGAACCTGGGGCTGGATCACCTCCTTACTGACGCTATTTTTGCGAGTGTTCACACAGATTGTATAGGTTGAAAGTCAAAGAGATACGAATGCCTTAGTGAAAGGCTCGTACCTTAGATGGGTCTGTAGCTCAGGTGGTTAGAGCGCACCCCTGATAAGGGTGAGGTCGGTGGTTCAAGTCCACTCAGACCCACCAATTTCTCCTGATACTACGTTAGTGCATTCCTCGTTTAGCGAACTAAACGTCGAAATACACTGCCTTGCCTCAAAAGAAATTGGCACCAGCATCTAAGGAATTATGATGGGGCTATAGCTCAGCTGGGAGAGCGCCTGCCTTGCACGCAGGAGGTCAGCAGTTCGATCCTGCTTAGCTCCACCACTTTTTAAGCGCATTTATGGTGATAAGTGTCTTTAAAAAGTGGTTTATCGTATTGATAGAATCACATGCTCTTTAACAATCTGGAAAGCTGACAAGTCATTCTTAAAGAATGACAGTAAAGTTCTCAATCAGTGACAGAAATGTCACTCACACAATCAAGTGTGCTTGGGCTTTGTCTTAGTGATAAGCAAAGTCTCTATTTTGAGTCCGGCAAAAACAAAACCTTAGTTGTTTAAACCGTTTGTTTTCACTTTTTAAAAGTGAAAGTAAATAAGCAAGACCTTTTGGGGTTGTATGGTTAAGTGACTAAGCGTAGACGGTGGATGCCTTGGCAGTCAGAGGCGATGAAGGACGTACTAACCTGCGAAAAGCGATGGTGAGCTGGTAAGAAGCATTTGAGCCATCG
>NZ_MUEZ01000047.1:0-887 GCF_001996015.1 Salinivibrio sp. ML198 | reverse complement strand
ACACCACTGGCAAAACCGAGCACTAGCCCGACATACCCCAAACCTCTAGCGGCGGAAATCCCTATCGCTATATTGCCAATACGCTTGCCCAACTCTTTCGTCTCTGATTCAAACTTAACCATTTAAGTTAAATCAGAATGAAATTCCTAGGCCTTTCTCAAGGAAGGCGAGAAAGAAAACCATTATCCAACTCCACGTTCCTACTGAATTACCCCACATAAATATTTTAAACTTAATAGAGTCAGTGGTTGCACGCTTACGAATAAATGGATATTTCACCCAATAATGAAACAGTCTTGCATTGATGTAAGCAGATAGCATGCACATCTTATTCGCATGCAATTTATCCACATTCTTAGAAAGTTGATGATCTATAAAAACGATTCTTTGAGGATCTCCCAATGAAATAATAGCCACCATAATTACAGCGGGAATAGACCAAACAAGGGCATACCCCCCAAAAATAACTACTAGCCAATCCAACATAGATTTACCTCAAAGCTGACTCTGCACTCTCATATATAAAGTCCGCCCCCCACTTTCCTGTAGCTGAACCAGCAATTCCACCAATAGCACCACCAACAACAAAAGAGCCTATTGCAGCAATGGCAAGTACAGGGGTAGAAGTTACACCGACCACTCCCAGAACAAGTAATACTCCAGAAGTCATCGCAGCACTACCAACCCCTCCCCCAGATATACCACCAATAAACCCGCCAATTTCACGGGTTGTTGTCTGACCACAATCTCCCGTTCCATCGACCTTGCACGCCTCATAGACATTATCCACACCACTGGCAAAACCGAGCACTAGCCCGACATACCCCAAACCTCTAGCGGCGGAAATCCCTATCGCTATATTGCCAATACGCTTGCCCAACTCTTTC
>NZ_MUEZ01000046.1:0-913 GCF_001996015.1 Salinivibrio sp. ML198 | reverse complement strand
CTGGACGTCGAGCGGCGGACGGGTGAGTAACGGCTGGGAACCTGCCCTGACGAGGGGGATAACCGTTGGAAACGACGGCTAATACCGCATAATGTCTACGGACCAAAGGTGGCCTCTACATGTAAGCTATCGCGTTGGGATGGGCCCAGTTAGGATTAGCTAGTTGGTAAGGTAATGGCTTACCAAGGCGACGATCCTTAGCTGGTTTGAGAGGATGATCAGCCACACTGGGACTGAGACACGGCCCAGACTCCTACGGGAGGCAGCAGTGGGGAATATTGCACAATGGGGGAGACCCTGATGCAGCCATGCCGCGTGTGTGAAGAAGGCCTTCGGGTTGTAAAGCACTTTCAGCAGTGAGGAAGGTGGTGTACTTAATAGGTGCATGGCTTGACGTTAGCTGCAGAAGAAGCACCGGCTAACTCCGTGCCAGCAGCCGCGGTAATACGGAGGGTGCGAGCGTTAATCGGAATTACTGGGCGTAAAGCGCATGCAGGCGGTTTGTTAAGTCAGATGTGAAAGCCCGGGGCTCAACCTCGGAACCGCATTTGAAACTGGCAGGCTAGAGTCTTGTAGAGGGGGGTAGAATTTCAGGTGTAGCGGTGAAATGCGTAGAGATCTGAAGGAATACCAGTGGCGAAGGCGGCCCCCTGGACAAAGACTGACGCTCAGATGCGAAAGCGTGGGTAGCAAACAGGATTAGATACCCTGGTAGTCCACGCCGTAAACGCTGTCTACTTGGAGGTTGAGGTTTAAGACTTTGGCTTTCGGCGCTAACGCATTAAGTAGACCGCCTGGGGAGTACGGCCGCAAGGTTAAAACTCAAATGAATTGACGGGGGCCCGCACAAGCGGTGGAGCATGTGGTTTAATTCGATGCAACGCGAAGAACCTTACCTACTCTTGACATCCAG
>NZ_MUEZ01000045.1:0-921 GCF_001996015.1 Salinivibrio sp. ML198 | reverse complement strand
ACCCGTTTGACCAGCTCGCCGTTGCGCCACAGCGTCAGCTGCACCGGCTTGTCGACCACTTGCTCTGGCGTGATGTCGGTATGGCGGCTGGCCAATGCCACCTCATACTGGAACCCATACACCGGATTGCCATTCAGGCCAGCTTGGTGAGAGAGGCACTCGTCCCCTTGGTAGTCCACCACCACGAACGGTTGCGGGTCTAGCCCCGCCACGGTTAACGCTATTTGCAATGTCGCCATCTGTGTATCCTTCGCCCTGCTTGTTTACCCTGATACGTTCAGCCAGACCCTGCCGTCTGGCTCAACGCACCACAGCCCGCCCGTAAAGGCAGGCTGTTTGTGTCTTCATGTCGCCATGAAAGATTAGGCTTCGATAGGCTTGCGCCAGTCGTCTGAGCCTGAGGTGCCTGCGTTGACGTGGTCCCAGGTCACTTTGCGGTAAGACATCGACACGGTCAGGTTCTGGGTGAAGTCTGACTTCGCCGGGTCTTGGCAATGGGGCATCTCGCAGTGAATGTCCACAATCGAGGCACTTTCCAGCTTGGTGGTAAAGAAGTTTTCTTGTTTACCTTCAATCGAGGTGCGGTACCACTTTAGCTCGACCGTTGACATCTTCTCACCTGACGCCAGTGCGTTATAAAGCAATGGCACCGCTTTGTTGAGCGCAACGGTAAATTGGAAAGGCTTGTGCACACGCTGGCCAGACGGTTGACCTGACTGTGGGTCCGTCGGCACGGTCACATTGTGGTTAAACTGTTGTACCAGCATCTCGTCTTCGTGCCCTTCCACAAACGCATCACCGATAGAATCGGCGGTGCAGGCACCGGCAGTAATCAAACCCTGAGTTTCACCTTCAATCGAGATATAACATGGCGTTGGCATAATCGCTCCTTTGTATGTCATGGAAGACACATCGCCACCG
>NZ_MUEZ01000044.1:0-1040 GCF_001996015.1 Salinivibrio sp. ML198 | reverse complement strand
TTATTCTGTGGGTGTGCCTATTAGTAACTTAATTGGCACCAACGAGCGAGTGGTGGAGTACCAGCGTCTTTGGAATATGATCCAGCGTTACATGGATGTGAGTCAACCGATGCCAGATCTGTTGGTATTAGAAGAAGCTCGAGCCAAAGACCCTGTAACCGCTGCCCATGATCAACAGACTGGCCGCGATCCGCGTTACTGGCGAGATATGAGCGATGACACCTACAAAAAGACACTCGCGGAAATAGCCGAACAACAAAAAACATCGCCCGCCACCGGTCCAAAAATCAATATCTTTGCAGATAGCTGATATGACCTACAACACTGAGCAACTGTCGCTACAACCCACAAAACCACCGCACGGTTTTTTGCAGCAGCTACTAACCAAAGGGCAAGTGTTCCCCTTTACCAAGGCAAATGACACCATTGCTTTATCACTTGCTCGAGAAACAATGCCATCGAACATAAAAAAGACAGAAGGGAATGGAAAGCCATCATTCTGGACCGAAGAAAGTTTAGATAGTGAGTCTCTATCAGGCTGGTCTCAACTTTACTTTTTAATGGTGGGACTGGCAAAAATACTATTAATTCTATTTTTGCCTTTGGCTTATTTAATATTGCTTTATCCACTATTATTTGGTTATGCAAGTTGGGATGCTAGGTGGCAGACTTGGTCAACCGGAACCTATGGCCTAACCCTTTATTTTACACTTCCTTGCTTGCTTATATGGGTTCACTACAAGTTGATATGTAAAGGCTATTATTTCCTAGCGCCTTTTTTAAAAAGCAAACGTGTTTATAGCTTAAACCGTCAGACAGGTATGGTGACCTTGTATAAGCGCGGAAATAAGGTTCGTTTTACGCATCCTTTTATTGAATTTGACTGCGTGTTGATGTCAGCACCGAGTCCGCAAGGCCATCTGAACTATAACTTAATGCTAGTTCATCGCTATCAGCCTTATTCTGTGGGTGTGCCTATTAGTAACTTAATTGGCACCAACGAGCGAGTGGTGGAGTACCAGCGTCTTTGGAATATGATC
>NZ_MUEZ01000043.1:0-1041 GCF_001996015.1 Salinivibrio sp. ML198 | reverse complement strand
TCAGGTGACCGACACCATCACCCTCACCGCAAGCGATAACACACAACAAGATATTGTTATCACCATTACCGGCACCGACGACTTACCTGAAGTCACCGGAAGCTTTACCGGCTCAGTGACCGAAGGTGACGAAGGCGATGCGGTCACTGCCACCGGCACCATCGCGATCAGTGATGTTGATGGCGGCGATAATCCGACCTTTGCGAATACTACAGAAGCGGGAACTTATGGCTCGTTGGAGCTAGTAGATGGTGCTTGGACGTACACCCTCGATCAATCTGCCGTGCAGGATTTAGATGCCGGTGATGAGGTGACAGACACTATCACCCTCACCACAAGCGATAACACACAACAAGATATTGTTATCACCATTACCGGCACCGACGATGCGCCAGAAGTGAGTGGTGAGTTTGTAGGTTCTGTCACCGAAAGTGACGTGGGCGATACCGCAGTAACTGCGACGGGCACCATCGCGATCAGCGATGTCGATAGTGACGATAACCCGACCTTTGCCGATACCACAGAGAGCGGCACTTACGGTTCGCTAGAGCTGGTGAACGGTAATTGGACTTATACCCTCGATCAATCTGCCGTGCAGGATTTAGATGCCGGCGATCAGGTGACAGACACCATCACCCTCACCGCAAGCGATAACACACAACAAGATATTGTCATCACCATTACGGGGACAGAGGATGCCCCTGAAGTAAGTGGTGAGTTTGTTGGCTCAGTGACCGAAGGTGACGTGGGCGATACCGCAGTAACTGCCACGGGTACCCTTGCGATCAGTGATGTCGATAGCGACGACAATCCGACCTTTGCCGATGTTACACAGGCTGGCACTTACGGTTCGCTAGAGCTGGTGAACGGTAATTGGACTTACACGCTCAATCAAAGCTCGGTTCAGGATTTAGATGGCGGCGATCAGGTGACGGATACCATCACCCTCACTGCAAGCGATAACACACAGCAAGATATTGTTATCACCATTACCGGCACCGACGACTTACCTGAAGTCACCGGTAACTTTACCGGCTCAGT
>NZ_MUEZ01000042.1:0-1407 GCF_001996015.1 Salinivibrio sp. ML198 | reverse complement strand
ACATTGGCGGCCAAATTTGGCAATCATCGTGACAGGCGCCCGTTGACAATGTGCACATATCCAACACCGTGCCGGGGCTTGTGTCACCTACGCCAATGGGATCATCGATATATAAACCAGGCGTAGGTCGGATAAGCGCGGGTGCGGTGTGAATCGTGTATACCCAAGCCGAAGCGCGCCTCCGACATTGGTGGCCAAATTTGGCACCGATGTTAAATTTGGCGCCGATCGTGACAGGCGCCCGTTGACAATGTGCCCATATCCAACAAAGTCCCGGGGCTTGTGTCACCTACGCCAATGGGATCATCGATATATAAACCAAGCGTAGGTCGGACAAGCGCCGGAGCGGTGTCAATCATTATCACGATATATGCCGCGCGCCTCCGACATTGGCGGTCAAATTTGACAATGATCGTTACAGGCACCCGTTGGCAATCTACACCTATCTAACATCGTGCCGGGAGTTCGTGTCATCGTCGTTTAAATGATCGGTATGCACGGATAATCGTTCTATCTGTTAATACAAATTCCACGACGGATGATAAATCCCTCTTTTAACCTCACGATGAAATGAGGAGTACGGCCAATCAGACACTTGTTCAACCCAACCGTGTTTAACCGGGTTGAAATGCACATAATCAAAATGATGCTTAAAATCTCGCTCATCCCTGATCGTATGCTCCCAAAATCGATCTTGCCATATTCTCCCTTTTGCCGTGACAAATCGCTTATCTATTCGGGACACACTTTTGGTAAACAGCTTCTTTATCTTGCGCCATCTGGTTGAATAATCTGAGTCATTATCGGGAAGTGTCCAAATAGCATGTAAATGATCAGGTAAAACGACCCAAGCATCGATATAAAAAGGATGAGACGCTTTGACGGTTGCCACCGCTGAGCGTAATAACGTTATGTACTCCGTAAGCAACTGCATCTCTCTGTCACGTAGGTTCATCGTAAAAAAGTACGTGCCACCATGTGCATAATTTCTCCGATACCGCATTCCAGACTCTCTTTTTCCAACTTCGCATACCCTCAGATGATGCGATTCCAAGACAGGAGTCAATTTTCTTTACAATAAATTAGAATTCAGCCGCGAAATACGATTGAAGGTGTTTGTTGTACCGGGGCTTGTGTCACCTACACCAATGGGATCATCGATATATAAACCAGGCGTAGGTCGGACAAGCGCCAGCACAATGCCAATCAATATCACGATGTGTGCCGCGCGCCTCCGACATTGGCGGCCAAATTTGGCACTGATCGTGACAGGCGCCCGTTGACAATGTGTCCATATCCAACAAAGTCCCGGGGCTTGTGTCACCTACGCCAATGGGATCATCGATATATAAACCAAGCGTAGGTCGGACAAGCGCCGGTGCGGTGTGAATCGTGTATACCCAAGCC
>NZ_MUEZ01000041.1:0-1409 GCF_001996015.1 Salinivibrio sp. ML198 | reverse complement strand
TGACGTGAGTCAGTAAAAGGCCGAATGTAGAGCGGCAGTCCAAACCAAACTCAATACGCTTCGCGGATGCTTGACGAACGGGGGAATCCATGTAGCCGCATTAAGGTGTGAGCGACGCTTGGCTATACTTGAGCGAAGCGAAACTGCCAAGCGTTGCGAATCACTCTTAAATGCTTTGTTAGCTTAATTAGCAAAGATCCTACTTTGGTCTACACCTGTGCTGAAAGGCATTTTAAACTTAATCCATTTACCCAGAATTTTCGTAGCACCATCGTATGCACATGAGTCATCGCGTACAAAGTCTTGATCCGATGTTACATATAGTTCATCTTGATAAAGTGATATATAGCAAAGAGTGATAGGTAGCTTATTAACGACAAAGGAAACAGCCTCATATGATTCTGAGTTTTTATCCTTGAGGTAAAAGGTCGCAACTTCAAGCTTACTTCCAGCTTTAATGATCAACCTCCCAGGAAATTCCGTTGTTAACAGTTCAAACTCTTCAGAATTTAAATTATTTATCTTTACGAACTCTGAAACCATAGGTCTAACGGAAACTGCTTTCTTTCCTGCCACTTCGAAATCAGTAACTATTGCCGGACCATTTCCAGCATTTTCAAAATAAAGAGTAATTTTGCCATCTTCGAATACATCGACACCGGTTTGCACTAAAGGGAGAGAGCTTATTCTATTGTGATAATTTGTCGAATAGGCTTGAAACAAAGTAAGAAAGACAGCACAAACTGCGATCACAATACTAATAATGTTTAATCTATTTTCTTTATTCATTGGTTCCATAATAACTATAAAAATTAAGCTAGCATTGCATTAGTGCGCGTGCTCGATTTGTCAAAACCGTTATACGCATCTTTTATCGCCTAAGCTACTGTTATTAAGATCATTTTCAACGCTTGAAGCAATCAACTCGTCTACGAAAGTGTGCATGCCGCCTATCACGGTTCAGGCGTTCACATTATCCCCAACCAGTGAAATGCAACCCATTGATTAAATAGCATTTCTATTTTTTAGCTTGGTGATAATGTGAATGTGTTTCGAATAATCGTGCACACGATCTGGCTTCCCTCGCCGATAAGCTGTGTAAATATACAGCTTGGCAGTTAAAGGAATGCGCTTTAACACCCACGCTACCGCCATTGGTTGGCGGCGTCCAAAAGGCCTTATAGGGCAGTTTTTCGCAGGCTAGATTATCAGACGCTGTTCAGTCTGTTTAGGCAAAGGGGTCTAAAATGTTGGCGCGGTCAGGGTTTGGGGATGTGTAGGGGGTTAAACGCAAAAAAGCCGCTGACTACGCAGCGGCTTTTCGGTATGTGGCGGAGAGATAGGGATTTGAACCCTAGAAGGGCTATTAACCCTTGCCGGTTTTCAAGACCGGTGCTTTCAACCACTCA